>NZ_JAYWVC010000121.1:0-25731 GCF_036281785.1 Streptomyces chiangmaiensis
TGCTCGGCCGCAAGGAGTTCCGGGCCGTGGGCGACCGCTCCAACCCCAAGCTCGCGCTGATCGTGGGCGCCTGCGGCATCCTCGTCAGCGGAGTCATCGGCACCCTTCTGGTGGACGTCACCAACAAGGTGCCGGGCGCCTCCCTGACGGACAAGATCGCGTACACGCTGCTGCGCGGGGTCAGCGTGGGCCCGCTCGCCGACCGTATCGACGCCGTGGACGCGCCGCGCTGGGTGGACATCACCATCAACGTCCTGATCGCGGTCTCCTTCCTCCTCGTGCTCTACGCCTGCTTCCGCGCCCCCCGAGGCCGGCAACTCCTCGCCGAGGAGGACGAGCCGCGGCTGCGCGCCCTGCTGGCCAAGCACGGTGAACGGGACTCCCTCGGCTACTTCGCGCTGCGTCGCGACAAGGCCGTCATCTGGTCCCCGAGCGGAAAGGCCGCCATCACCTACCGCGTCGTCGGCGGCGTCACCCTGGCCGCCGGTGATCCGATCGGTGACCCCGAGGCCTGGCCCGGCGTCATCGAGAAGTGGCTGGAGGAGGCCCGACGGCACGCGTGGACGCCCGCCGTGATGGGAGCCGGCGAGGAGGCCGGGACGATCTACGCCCGGCACGGCCTCGACGCGCTCGAACTCGGTGACGAGGCCATCGTGGAGGTCGCCGACTTCAGCCTCGAGGGACGGGCGATGCGGGTCGTGCGCCAGGCGCACAACCGTGTCCGCCGTGCCGGGTACACCGTGCGGATCCGCCGCCACGGCGCCATCCCCGAGTCCGAGATGGCCACCCTGATCGAGAAGGCCGACCACTGGCGGGACGGGGGCGGCGAACGCGGCTTCTCCATGGCGCTCGGCCGCCTCGGCGACCCCGCCGACGACGGCTGCGTGATGCTGGAGTGCCGCGACAGCGCAGGCGAGCCCCGGGCCCTGCTCAGCTTCGTTCCCTGGGGGAAGCACGGCCTCTCCCTCGACCTGATGCGGCGTGACCGCGAGTGCGAGAACGGCCTGATGGAGTTCATGGTCATCGAGCTTCTGCTGCGCGCCGGCGAGCTCGGCCTCGAGCGGGTGTCACTGAACTTCGCCATGTTCCGCGCCGTCTTCGAACGCGGCTCCCGCCTGGGAGCCGGTCCCGTTCTGCGGCTGTGGCGCTCCGTGCTGACCTTCTTCTCCCGCTGGTGGCAGATCGAGTCCCTCTACCGCGCCAACGCCAAGTACCGCCCCGTCTGGGAGCCCCGCTTCCTGCTGTTCGAGAAGAGCAGCGACATCCCGCGCATCGGGATCGCCAGTGCCCGCGCCGAGGGCTTTCTGACCGTGCCGAGCCTGCCGTCCCTCTTCGGGCGGCGGCACACCCGGGCCGCGCAGGGGAAGCCGCGACCGGCGTACGGGAAGAGTTCTTGA
Source organism: Streptomyces chiangmaiensis (assembly GCF_036281785.1). Classification (NCBI taxonomy): domain Bacteria; kingdom Bacillati; phylum Actinomycetota; class Actinomycetes; order Kitasatosporales; family Streptomycetaceae; genus Streptomyces; species Streptomyces chiangmaiensis. Next base: position 1,398 of record NZ_JAYWVC010000121.1, read on the forward strand.
CCGGTCTTCGACCGGTGCGCGAAAGGTCATCGAGCGGCAAAGTCCCGGGTCCGCGGTGAGACGCGGCACCCGGGGCCGCGTACAGGAGGGGAAGGGGGAAGCCCCCCGCGCCGCCCGCTCCTCCCGGAGGTACCCCGCCCGTGACGATAGTCAAAGCACCTCCGGCGCCGATCGACCGGCGCCACGAGGAGGATGCTCCTCAACAGGGTTGGCAGTTCACCTCCTCCCACGGGCTGGTTCTGCTGCTGCTCCTGCTGGTCGTCGGTCAGGGCCCGATCCGGCGGGCGCTGTCCGCGCCGGTGATGCAGAGCTGGATGACCGTCTTCCTCGCGGTGGTCGTCCAGGCACTGCCCTTCCTCGTCCTCGGCGTCCTGCTGTCGGCGGCTCTGGCGGTGTTCGTCCCGCCCTCGTTCTTCGCCCGCGCGCTGCCGAAGCGGCCCGGCCTCGCGGTACCGGTCGCGGGGGTCGCCGGGGCGGTCCTCCCCGGCTGCGAATGCGCCTCGGTGCCGGTCGCCGGGGCGCTGGTGCGCCGGGGCGTCGCGCCCTCGGCGGCGCTCGCCTTCCTGCTGTCCGCGCCCGCGATCAACCCGATCGTGCTCACCGCCACGGCCGTCGCGTTTCCGCGCAATCCTGAGATGGTCCTCGGCCGGTTCGTGGCGAGCCTGCTCGTCGCGTGCGCGATGGGCTGGCTGTGGCAGCGCCTCGGCCGCACGGACTGGCTGCGGCCGCGGGCCCGCGCCTCGTACGAGGGCCAGAGCAAGGGCGCGGCGTTCTGGGGGTCCGTACGCCACGACGTGATGCACGCCGGAGGTTTCCTGGTGGTCGGCGCCATGGCCGCGGCCACCCTCAAGGCCGTGGCCCCGGCGAGTTGGCTGCGTACGGCGGCCGACAATCCGGCGGTGGCGATCCTCGCGCTCTCGGTGCTTGCCGTGCTGCTGTCGATCTGCTCGGAGGCGGACGCGTTCGTCGCCGCGTCGCTGTCGCAGTTCTCGCTCACCGCCCGGCTGGCATTCCTGGTGGTCGGACCGATGATCGACCTGAAATTGTTCGCGATGCAGGCCGGCACCTTCGGCCACTCGTTCGCGCTGCGCTTCGCGCCCGCCACCTTCGTGCTGGCGATCCTGGTATCGGTCGTGGTCGGGGCGGTGCTGCTGTGAACCGGCAGGCACAAGCGGCCGTTCTGTTCCTGGTGGGTGGGGCGATGCTGCACGCCGGCACCACCAGCCTGTATCTGCGCTACGTCAAGGCGGGGTTGCAGCCGCTGCTGCTCGCGGCCGGTGCCGTCCTGATCGCGGCGGCTCTGGCCACCGCCTGGTACGAGTGGCGCCGGACGCGGGCGGCCCCGGGCCGCCAGGGCGCGGGGCAGACGGACCGGCCCGGCGGTGTGCACGCCGGGCGCGACGGACATGACCACGGTCACGGCCATCGCGAGCCCCGGATCTCCTGGCTGCTGGTGCTGCCCCTGTTCGCCCTCATCCTGGTCGCCCCGCCCGCGCTCGGTTCCTACAGCGCCCTGCGCACCGGGACGGCCCTCCAGCCGCCCCTGGCCTATCCGGCCCTGCCGTCCGGCGATCCCGTCGGTCTCAGCCTGGTGGACTACGCGGGACGCGCGGCGTACGGGCACGGGCGCTCCCTGGGCGACCGCAAGGTGGTGATCACCGGGTTCGTCGCCCTGGACCGCGGAGGTACGCCCTATCTGGTCCGCATGGCCCTCAACTGCTGTGCCGCCGACGCCCAGCCGGTCAAGATCGGCCTGTCCGGAAAGCTGCCGCCCGTGCTGCAGCCGGACTCCTGGCTCGAGGTCACCGGCACTTACACCGGCAAGCGCGCCAAGGACCCGGTCAACGGCGGGATCATCCCGTTCATCGACGTCATCGAGGCCAGGCCCGTCCCGACTCCGAAGGACCCCTATGACGAGAGCTGGAACCAATAGGGGACAGGCTGTGTGAGGCGGCGGTGGGAGCCAGGCGTGGGTCAGCCGCCGGCCGTCCGCACCCCGTCCAGGGCCACGTTCAGCACCCGGTCCCGCTGGGCGTCGTCCAGGAAGTTCGTCGCCATGATCCCGGCGACCATGCGCAGCAGGTCGTCGAAGCTCATGTCCGTGCGAGCCTCGCCAGCCTTCTGGGCCCGCTCGAACAGCGGGCCGCCCGCCTGGTACATGGACTCCCGGCAGACCAGGGAGATTTCCGACTTCTCGTCCATCGCCTGCCGGACGGCCCGCTTGGTCACCGTGTAGTCCACGAAACGGCGCAGCCAGGAGGTGAGTGCCTCCCACGGGTCGAGCTCGGCGACCTCGTGGGCCACCCGGCACAGGTCGTTGACCTCGTCCGCGTACACGCTCTCGAAGAGATGACGGCGGGTGGGGAAGTTGCGGTAAAGCGTGCCGATGCCGACGCCGGCGCGGCGGGCGATGTCCTCCAGGGAGGCATCCGCGCCGCTCTCCGCGAAGATCACGCGCGCTGCGGCGATCAGGGCGTCGTAGTTGCGAGCGGCGTCCTTCCGGTGGGGCCGCTGGGATGCGACCAACTGGCTGACCGGGAACGGCTGGACCGTCACTGCTGCCTCCCTGGCCGGTGCGAGGGTTGAAGCGGAGGTTAGCCTCCGGTACAATGGAGGCGTACCTCCACTTTAGCAGTCGGGGTGCAGTCGTCATGGACGCGTGGGGCCCCACGCGCCGACGACGGCCTCGCACTCCCCTTTTCACCTGAGACGGGCCCGCAGTCCGCGCTGCCCGTCCACCTGCCCGCTCCGCGACCGGTCCCTCCGCGGCCGTCGGCATGCTCCGCGCTGTCCGCAGCGCGAACGAGTCCATACGACCGCGACCGGATGACGTCGGCCGCACCCTGTTCGGAGAGGCTCTCGATGCCCCGCAAGTCCACCCGCCTCACCTTCGCGGTCCTCGCGACCGGTGCCGGCGTGTTCTCCATGCTGCAGTCGCTGATCGCGCCGGCCCTGCCCACCGTCCAGCACGCGCTGCACACCTCACAGTCCACCGCGACCTGGGTGATGACCGCCTACCTGTTGTCCGCGTCGGTCTTCACGCCGATCCTCGGCCGGGTGGGCGACCTCGTCGGAAGGAAACGCACCCTCGTCGCCGTCCTGCTCACCGTGCTGGCCGGCTGTGTGCTCGCCGCGCTCGCGCCGAACATCATCGTGCTGATCATCGCCCGGGCGATCCAGGGCGCCGGCGGCGCGCTGTTCCCGCTGTCCTTCGGCATCATCCGCGACGAGTTCGCCCCGGCGAAGGTGAGCGGCAGCATCAGCAATCTGTCCGCGGTGATCGCCGCCGGCGGCGGCGTCGGCATCGTGGCGGCCGGGCCCATCGTGTCCGCACTCGACTACCGCTGGCTCTTCTGGATTCCGGTCGTCGTGGTCGCGATCACCACGCTGATCGCCTTCCGCTACGTCCCCGAGTCGCCCCACCGGGCCGAGGGGCGCGTCAACTGGCTCGGCGCCGTACTGCTCTCGGCGTGGCTGGTGGCCCTGCTGCTGCCGCTCAGCCAGGCGACCCAGTGGGGCTGGGGGTCGGCACGGGTGATCGGCCTGTTCGTCGCCGGCGTGGTGTTCTTCATGCTGTGGCTGCTGGCCGAGGCCCGCTCCCGCTCCCCGCTCATCGACCTGCAGGTGATGCGGCTGCCGTCCGTGTGGACCACCAACACCGCCGCCCTGCTGTTCGGCGCGGGAATGTACTCGATCTGGTCCTTCCTGCCGGGCTTCGTGCAGACGCCGCGCGCCGCCGGTTACGGTTTCGGTGCGTCCGTCACCGCCTCCGGACTGCTCATGCTGCCGATGCTGGTCGCCATGTTCTTCTCGGGCGTCCTCACCGGCCGTCTGGAGCCCGTGGTGGGCGCCAAGACGCTGCTCACGGGAGGTGCGGCATTCGGCGCGGTCGCCTGTGCCATCCTCACCTTCTGGCACGACCAGCAGTGGCAGGTGGCCCTCGTGTCGGGCGTGTTCGGCTTCGGCATCGGACTGGCCTTCGCCTCGATGGCCAACCTGATCGTCGGCAGCGTCCCGGCCGAGCAGACCGGTGCCGCGACCGGAATGAACGCCAACATCCGGACGATCGGCGGCTCCATAGGCGCCGCGGTCACCAGCGTTCTGGTGACCGGTCGGCTGCAGCCGTCGGGCCTGCCCTACGCCTCCGGCTACACGCACGGCTTCGGCGTGCTGGCCCTGCTCTGCTTCGCCGCCGCGCTGGCGGCACTGCTCGTCCCCGCCCGGCGTGCGGGTCGGGCGACGGGAGCGCCGCGGGCGTCCGGCGCGCAGGTCGGCGCGCAGCTCGAGACCGCCGACCAAAGCGCGCGGCGCTGATGGGGCCGCGACCGCCGAGGATCGGCGGGACGGGTTCGGCCGGTGTGTCCTGCGGCGCCCCGGCCCGATGGCCCCGGCCCTGAGGTGGGCCGGGGGCCGGGACGGCGATGTGCGACGGCCCCGTGGATCCGAAGGGGCGTCCGGGCCGTCGTGCCGACGGTCCTGCTAGACGGCCAGTTCGCGCGCGTGCTCCACCGCGATTCCGACGGTGGTGCGGAGCACGGGGCCGTGGCCGGGGAGAAGGACGTCGGCGTCCAGGCCTTCGAGGACGGTCAGGGAGTCGAGGGCGCGGGCCCGGTCGCGGTGGAACATCCGGGGCAGCAGTTGTGCACCGCGCCGGCGGGACGTCGGATGGCCGCTGACCAACGCGTCGCCCGTTATCAGGATCCCGGCGTCGGGCAGATGGTAGGCACAGTGCCCGTCGGTGTGGCCGGGGGTGAGGACCGGAACCGGACGGCCGGGGAGGTCGAGTCCGCCCTCCTCGGGGAACGGCTGCGGTTCGACGACGGGGATGTGCGCCGTTCCGCCCGCGCGCAGCGCGTGGACGGCCCAGGGGAGCACCCCGGGACGCCAGCCGTTGGCCAGAACCTGGCCGACCGAGACCTGGTGCAGGAACTCACGCCGTGCGTGGGGCAGTTCGGCCCGGTGCATCAGGACCGGCGTCCCGTGCGCGAGGCGCAGATACTCCGCCGCGCCGATGTGGTCGTTGTGCGCGTGCGTGATCAGCACCGCCGTCACGGCGCTCGGGGCGACGCCCACCGCGGCCAGTGACGCGAGGAGACGTTCCCTGTCCCTGGGGTAGCCGCTGTCCACGAGGGTGGCGGTGTCGCCGTCCTTGACGATCACCCAGTTGGTGCTGCTCCCCGGCACCAGGTACACATCGGAGCCGACCTCGACGATGCCGTCGTTGGGCATGGATCACCGGAATTTCTTCTGGGCCCCTGGGGGCGGACCGTCCTCAGCACGCGCTGCCGACACCTTCGGCGGCGGCGTCGGGCCCATCCTCTCGCAACCGTGTGAAGGGCCCGTCCGGACCCCCGGTGGGGACTGTGTCTCGCGGCGGGCCGCTCTGCGCGCGGGACGAGGGGGAGGTCCGAGGTGTGGGGCCGGATACGCTGACGGTGTGATCGAGAATCTTCCTCCCTGCCCGAAGTGCTCGTGCGAGTACACCTACGAGATGAACGCTCTGGTGGTGTGCCCCGAGTGCGGCCACGAATGGGTACCCGCCGAGGCCGGTGCCGAGAGCGGCGAGCCCGCCGGGGGGCACATGGTCAAGGATGCCGTGGGCAATGTGCTGCAGGACGGCGACACTGTGGTCGTCGTGAAGGCGCTGAAGGTCAAGGGCAGCCCGTCGGGGATCAAGGCCGGGACCAAGGTGCGCAATATCCGGCTGGTCGACGGGGTCGACGGGCATGACATCGACTGCAAGGTCGAGGGTTTCGGGGCGATGCAGCTGAAGTCGAGCGTGGTCAAGAAAGCCTGATCCACCGCCGCGTCCAGCGTGGGAAGACCGGGCAGCAGTCTGATGCCGAATTGCAAAATTTCGCAATTGGTTAGATGCTATGTTGGCTGTGCTCGCAGGTAGCCGCGGGCACAGCCTTTCGCGTTCGCCCCTTGTGGGGGGGCTTGTAGGGGAAGCCGAGGGGTCGTGTCCGTTCCGCTGTACCAGGCCAAGGCCGAGTTCTTCCGGATGCTGGGGCATCCCGTACGGATAAGGGTGCTGGAGCTGCTGCAGGACGGGCCGATGCCGGTGCGGGACCTGCTGGCCGCCATCGAGGTGGAGCCGTCGGGCCTGTCGCAGCAGCTGGCGGTGTTGCGACGCTCCGGGATCGTCACATCGGTTCGGGAGGGCTCGACGGTGGTCTACGAGCTGGCCGGCGGGGATGTGGCCGACCTGATGAGGGCCGCGCGGCGGATCCTGACCGAGATGCTGGCCGGGCAGGGCGAACTGCTGGCCGAGCTCCGGGAGGCCGAGGTCGCCGCGCGATGACCACGGGATTCAGCCGGGTGTGGGCCCGGATCGCGTCGCTGCTGCCCGGTCGCGCCGACTTCGCGGAGGTACGGCGCGATCCGCGCCGGAACCTGCTGGCCGGGCTGACGGTGGCGATCGTCGCGCTGCCGCTCGCGCTCGGCTTCGGCGTCTCCTCCGGGTTGGGTGCCGAGGCGGGCCTGGCGACCGCAGTGGTCGCGGGTACGCTCGCCGCCGTGTTCGGCGGGTCCAATCTGCAGGTGTCGGGCCCGACCGGCGCCATGACGGTGGTCCTCGTTCCCATCGTGGGCGAGTACGGGCCGACGGGCGTCCTCACCGTCGGCTTGATGGCGGGCGTCTTGCTTGTTGCGCTCGCCGCGCTCAGGGCCGGCCGTTACATGCAGTTCATCCCCGCCCCGGTGGTCGAGGGCTTCACCCTCGGTATTGCCTGCGTGATCGGCCTGCAGCAGGTCCCGAACGCGCTCGGCGTGCCCAAGCCGGAGGGCGACCGGGTATTGGTCGTCACCTGGCGGGCGGTCCAGGAGTTCGCCGGGTCCCCGAACTGGACGGCGGCCGGCTTTGCGGTCGCGGTGGCCGTCGTCATGCTGGTCGGAGCGCGATGGCGGCCGACCGTGCCGTTCTCGATCGTCGCCGTGATCGCGGCGACGATCGTGGCGCAGCTGGCCCACCTGGATGCGGCGAAGCCGATCGGCGACCTGCCGTCCGGGCTGCCCGCGCCGTCCTTGTCCTTCCTGGACCTCGGCTCGCTGGGCACCCTGCTCGCCCCCGCCGTGGCGGTTGCCGCCCTGGCCGCCCTGGAGTCCCTGTTGTCCGCCTCGGTGGCCGACGGCATGACGGTGGGTCAGAAGCACGATCCCGACCGGGAGCTGTTCGGGCAGGGTCTGGCGAACATCGCCGCCCCGCTGTTCGGAGGGGTCCCGGCGACCGGCGCGATCGCCCGTACCGCGGTCAATGTCCGCACCGGCGCGAGCTCCCGTCTCGCCGCACTCACCCACGCCGCGGTCCTGGCCGTGATCGTCTTCGCGGCGGCGCCCCTGGTCTCCCGGATCCCGCTCGCGGCCCTGGCCGGTGTGCTGCTGGCCACCGCGATCCGCATGGTCGAGGTCGGCTCGTTGCGGACGATGGCGAGGGCGACCCGATCCGATGCGCTGATACTCGTCCTGACCGCGGTCGCGACGCTGGCCCTGGACCTTGTCTACGCCGTGATCATCGGTCTCGTCGTCGCGGGCGGCCTCGCCCTGCGCGCCGTGGCCCGTCAGGCCCGCTTCGACCAGGTGCCCCTCGATCAGGGCGACCACAGCGCCGAGGAACACGCGCTGCTGGCCGAGCACATCGTGGCGTACCGTATCGACGGCCCGCTGTTCTTCGCCGCCGCGCACCGTTTCCTGCTGGAGCTGACCGAGGTCGCCGACGTCCGGGTCGTCATCCTGCGCATGTCCCGGGTGTCCACCATGGACGCCACCGGCGCGCTGGTCCTCAAGGACGCGGTGGAGAAGCTGCGGCGCCGCGGCATCGTCGTCCTGGCTTCCGGGATACGTCCCGGGCAGCGCCAGGTCCTGGACTCGGTCGGCGCGCTGGAACTGCTGCGTCACGAGGGACGGGAGTACGCCACGACCTCCGAGGCGATCCGGGCCGCCCGGGACCACCTGGAGACGGCCGGGGTCCTGCCCGCCATTCCCGCCCAGAAGCAGCCCCGACCCTTCAGCGAGGAAGCCCTGCGATGAGCACTGTCCCCGCCACCCAGCGCATGGTCGAGGTCTCCGGCGCGGAGGCCCTGTGGCTGCTGGAGGGCAGCAGCCTGGGACAGCTGGTGTACATGCAGCGGGATCTGACCGTGATCCGGCCGGCGAGGCATGTGTGGGAGTACGGCCTTCTGGTCGTGCGTACGCCGGCCCCGGTCGCGGCGGTGCCGGTGACGGCGACGTACCACGCGGAGGAGATCCGCGCTGTGCCCGGCACCGGCTGGACGGTCACCGTCGCCGGGCCGGCCGAGGTGATCACGAACCTGGACGAGGCCGCCCACTACCGGCGCACCCTGTCCGGCTGGACGCATGGCCCGCATGACACTCTGCTGCGCCTGCACCCCAAGACCGTCACCGGTTTCCGTCTCGTCCGCACGGAGGCGTGAAGGATGTCCACGCAGCTGGAAGCCCTGCCCTATAGGCATGTGCTCACCCTGCCGACCGAGCCGTCCGCCGTACGGATTGCCCGCGAGACGGCCGAGCAGGCGCTGGTCGAGTGGGGGATCGGCTTGCGCCACCCCACGGTGGACCCGGCCCTGCTGATCCTGAGCGAGCTGGTCACCAACAGCGTGCGGCACGCCGCGCTGCTGTCCCCGCAGGTCACGGTGATCTACGCGGCGAGCCCGGACTGCCTGGCCTTCGGCGTCCACGACCGCCACCCCTACCAGCCCCCGCTGTACGGGGCGGTCACCGACACCGGCCGCGGCGGCCTGGCCACCGTCATGGAGTTCGTCCTCGCGCTGCGCGGCACCGCGGTGGTGCGCGGCGATGCCGACGGCCGGGGCAAGAGCGTCTGGATCACCCTTCCCCTCTGACCGATCGGCACGCCGGGGAGCGACCACCCGCACAAGGACGTACGTCCTCATGACCTTCGATGGGCGCTACACCGTCGAGGAGAACCTCGGCGTCCTGTCCGTCGCCGGACACCTCGGCCCGGACGCGGTCCGCCGCTTCACCGGCGCGGTCGGCCGCGGTCGGCGTCCGGGATGAGCGGACCACCGAAGGACAGCTTCAGCAAGCGGGTCTCGCCGCAGCGAGGGCACTGGCCGTCCGGGCCGAGGGCGGTGGGACGGAACTTGAGACGGCAGGCGGGGCACTTGAGCCAGGTGACGCCACTGCCACGCAGCGGAATGATCCTCACGCAACCCTCCTCATGCCACCTCAGGAATTGCTAATGTTAGCAATTCCTGAGGTCGTCACTGCTGGATTCGGTGCCCCGGTTCCTCGGTGCGGTTTCGGTGCTGCCGGTGTCGCACGTGAGGATGGGCCCCATGTTCTTGACGAGTGGGTGGATGCGATGCGCCGAGGACCGGCCGGTAGTGCCGTGCTGCTGCATGGGGGAGGCGACGGAACGATGAGCACGCCGCTGTACCAGCTGAAGGCCGAGTTCTTCAAAACCCTCGGCCACCCGGCCCGCATCCGCGTCCTGGAGCTGTTGAGCGAGCGCGAGCACGCGGTCGCGGAGATGCTGCCCGAGGTGGGCATCGAGCCCGCGCACCTCTCGCAGCAGCTGGCCGTGCTGCGGCGCGCGAACCTGGTCAAGACCCGGAAGGAGGGCTCGACGGTGTACTACTCGTTGACCAGCCCGCATGTGGCCGAGCTGCTGCGGGTGGCCCGCACGATCCTGTCCGGGGTGCTGGCCGGCCAGGCCGAGCTCCTCGCCGACCTGCAGGCCGCGCAGGGTGAAGGAAAGCCGCCGTCGTAGCGACGGCCCGTTGACCGGCGGCCGTTTCCCTGGAGCCGGACAGCGCTCTGCGGCGTCGGGAGACGGTCGCCTCCAAGCCGGCGCAGGAGCGCGGCGGAGGCCCTGAGGCAAAGCATCGGAAAAGTGTCGTAACTCCAGTCGCGGGATGACTCGTTTGTCACTCGCGGACAAGTCCTCACCGTTTCAGGGAGGGGCTCATGGGCCTGTTGCGCAAGATCCGCACCACCGGGCGGGTGGCCGAGCCCGCGCCGCCGCGCCCGGAGGGCGGAGCGGCGCCGCGGGCGCGGGAGTTCGGCGGCTCGGTGCAGGTGCGGTGCGTGGATGCGGGCTCTTGCAACGGCTGTGAGATCGAGATCGCGGCGGCCTTCAATCCGGTGTACGACGCCGAGCGGTACGGGGCGCGGCTGGTGGCCTCGCCCCGGCACGCGGACGTGGCCCTGGTGACCGGGCCGGTGACCCGGAACATGGCCGAGCCGCTGCGGCGCACGGTGGCGGCGATGGGTGAGCCGCGGCTGGTGGTGGCGGTGGGGGACTGTGCGATCAACTGCGGCGAGTTCGCAGGCGGTTACGGCGTCGAGGGCGCCGTCGCCGACGTCGTACCGGTGGATCTGGCCGTGCCCGGGTGCCCACCGGAGCCGGACGAGATCGTGGCGGCCCTGCGGAGAGTGACCGGACGGTGAGCGTGATCCCGGCCGCCCTGGCGACGGCCACCGCACTGGGCGGCGCGGGCGCGGCGGCCGGATTCGGGCTGCCGTACCGATTCCGCACCCCGGTCGTCGGGGTGCTGACGGCCGGTGTGGGGGCGGCGGGTGGTACGGCGGGTGTGGCCGCACTGGGCGGAAGCCGCTGGTCGGCCTTCTTCCCCGGGCTGCTGCCGCTGGCCGGGGCGCGGGTGGCGGTGGATGCGCTGGCGGGTCTGTTCCTGGCGGTGGCGGGGGTCGTCGTGGTCGCGGTCGCGGTGTACGGCATCGGCTATGCGGCCGGGCACGGCCCGCACGGGCCGGGCTCGCGTACGGCTCAGGCGGTGCTGCCGCTGTTCGCGCTGACGCTGGTTCTCGTACCGGTGGCGGCGTCGGTGTCCACGTTCCTGGTGCTGTGGGAGCTCATGGCGCTCGCCTCGCTGCTGCTGGTGCTCGCCGAACACCGGGAAGGGGCCTCGGTGCGACAGGCCGGCGTCTGGTACGCGGTGATGACGCACCTCGGGCTCGTGCTGCTGCTCGCCGGGCTTGCCCTGTTCGCCGCGCGGGCCGGGGGTGAGACCTTCGACGCGCTGCGGGCAGGCGCGGGGGCGCTGTCGCCCGCCGTTCGAGGGCTGGTGTTCGTGCTGGTCGGGCTGGCGTTCACGTCGAAGGCGGGCGCGGTGCCACTGCACGCCTGGCTGCCCCGGGCCCATCCCGAAGCCCCCAGCCCCGTCTCGGCGTTGATGAGCGCCGCCATGGTCAACCTCGGTGTCTACGGCCTGGTCCGCACGGGCCTCGACCTGCTCGGCGGGGGCCCGGCGTGGTGGTGGCTGGGGTTGATGGTGGTGGGCGGGGCCAGCGCGGTGTATGGCATCCTGCAGGCGGCCATGGCCTCCGACCTGAAGCGGCTGCTGGCGTACTCGACCAGCGAGAACATGGGCCTTGTCTTCATCGGCGTCGGTGCCTCCGGGCTGTTCACGTCCTACGGCGACCGGCCGCTGGCCGCGCTGGCGCTGGCGGCGGCCCTGCTCCATGTGGTCAACCACTCCGCTTTCAAAGCCCTGTTGTTCTGCGCGGCCGGGTCGGTGCTGCGGGCCACCGGACTGCGGGACCTCGACCGGCTGGGCGGGCTCCGCCCTCGGATGCCGTACACCGCAGGGCTGTTCGCGCTCGCCGCGCTCGGGGCCGTCGCGCTGCCGCCCGGCAACGGATTCATCAGTGAGTGGCTGCTGCTGCAGTCCCTGATCCACGGACTTCAGGTGCCGGGCGTCGCCGTGGCGGTCGTCCTGCCCCTGTCGGTCGCCTTGATCGCGCTGTCGGCCGGCATCGCCGCCGCCGCGTTCGTCAAGGCACTCGGAGTCGGCTTCTTCGCCCGGCCGCGCAGCCCGCAGGCGGAGGGCGCGCGGGAGGCGCCGTCCTTGATGATCGCCGGGATGGGGTTGCTCGCCGCCGCGTGCGTGGCGCTCGCGTTGGTACCGGGGCTGCTGGGCGACGGCCTCGACCGGGCCGTGGGCGCGGCCGGGCTGCCGGGCAGCGGGGCGGTGTCGGGCGGCGGTGTGCGGGTGCGGCTGGCCGACATCTCTGCGTCGCTGTCGCCGTTGTGGGTGGTGGCCGCGCTGACCGCGGCAGTCATGCTGGCCGCGGGACTGCCCCGCCTGTACGGGCGCCGTCGGCGCCGGGTGAACGCCAGATTGTGGGACTGCGGTGGCGGGGCGCCGACCCCGCGCATGGCCTATACGGCGACTTCGTTCGCGGAGCCGTTGCAGCGGGTCTTCGACGACGTCCTCGCCCCGGAGCAGGACGTGAACGTCACTCCGGTGCACGAGTCGGCGTATCTGGTGGAGCGGGTGCGCTTCCAGCGCCGGGTGCCCGACCGTATCGAACACCGCCTGTATGAGCCGGTGTTGCGCGCGCTGGCCGGTGCGGGGCAGGCGGCCCGGCGGCTGGCGGGCGGCAGTGTGCACCTCTATCTCGGCTACGGCTTTGTCGGCCTGGTCGTCCTGCTGTTGGCGTTGGCGGTGGGCTGGTGAGAGCGAACCCATGAGTGCTGTCGGATACGCGGCCGTGGCCGGCCAGGTCGTGGTGGTCGGCGCCGGGGCGCCGCTGCTGACCGGGTGGATGCGGCAGGTGCGGGCCCGTCTGGAGGGTCGGGCCGGGGCCGGGGTGCTCCAGCCCTGGCGGGATGCCCGCAAGCTGCTGCGCAAGGAGCCCATCACCCCCGTGGGAACCGGCCCGGCGTTCCGTGCCGCGCCCGCTCTGCTGGTCGCCACCACCATGGTGGCCGCCGCCCTGGTACCGCTGCTGTCCACTGACACCCCGGTCAGCTCCCACGCGGACCTCATCCTGGTGGTCGCGCTGATCGCGCTGGGCACGATGGCCCTCGCGCTGGCCGGACTGGACACCGGCACCGCGTTCGGTGGCATGGGTGCCTCCCGGGAGATGACGGTCGCCGCGCTGGTCGAGCCGACCATCCTGCTGTCGGTGTTCGCGCTGTCGATACCGGCCGGGACGACCAACATCCCGGCCATCGTGCACGGCGCAGTTGACGAGCCGGCCCGTCTCGCCTCCCCGGCCGGACTGCTGGCCACCGCGGCCCTCGCGGTCGCCGTGCTCGCGGAGACCGGCCGGATCCCGGTGGACAACCCTTCCACCCACCTCGAACTGACCATGATCCACGAGGCGATGGTGCTGGAGTACGCGGGTCCCGACCTGGCCCTGGTCGAACTCGGCGCCCAGATGCGGCTCACCCTGCTGCTCGGCCTGTTGTCCTCGCTGTTCGTGCCGTGGGGCATCGCCATCAGCGCCTCCTGGGCCGCGCTCGTGTTGGCCCTCGTCCTGTTCGCGGCGAAGCTCACGCTGCTGGGCGCGGTGCTGGCGGCGGCCGAGGTCTTCTGGGCCAAGGTGCGGTTGTTCAGGGTGCCCGAACTGCTCGCCGGATCCTTCCTGCTGGCGCTGCTCGCGGTGGCCGCTTCCTACTTCCTGAGCGGAGCGTCATGAGCGGCGGTCTGTACACCCAGCTCCTGGACCTGGCCTGCGGGGCCTTCCTGCTCGCGGCGGTGGTCGCGCTGTGGCTGCGCGAACTGACCGCGATCGTCCGCGTCTTCGCCCTCCAGGGCGTCGCGCTTGCCGCCATCGCCGTGCTCCTCGGCGCGCACGAGCGGCGGTGGGACCTGGTTGGCGTGGGGATCGGCATCGGACTGCTGAGGGCGGGCGTCCTGCCGTATCTGATCCGCCGCGCCCTGGCCGCGCTCACCGCCGACCGCGTGCACCGGGAGGAGGTGCGGGAGACCCAGCCGCTCGTCAACGTCGCCGCTTCGCTGCTGACCGCGGCGCTGCTGACGCTGCTGGCCTACGCGGTGGCCCGCCCGCTGACCGAGCTGAACCCGACCCCGGCCACCCGTGCCCTGCCGGTCGGCCTCGCCGTGGTGCTGACCGGCTTCTTCGTGCTGGTGACCCGAAGGCGGGCGCTGGCCCAGGTGGTCGGCTTCCTGCTGCTGGACAACGGCATCACCGCGACCGCGTTCCTGGCCACCTCCGGTGTGCCGCTGATCGTCGAACTCGGCGTCTCCTTCGACGTGTTGCTGGCGGTGCTGGTGCTGCAGATCCTCACCACCCGGGTGCGGGAGGCGTTCGGAACCACCGACATCGACGATCTGCGGGAGCTGCACGACTGATGAGTCCGACCGCCTCCGCGCTGCTGCTGACCGCGCCCGCCGCCGTGCCGCTGATGGTGGCCGGCGCGTACGGACTCGCCGGATCGCGCACCCGCTCGACGGCCGCCGCACCCGTGCGCAAAGTGTCCGGCGAGGGCACGGTCCTGGTCGGCGAGGTGCCCGGGAACGACCCTGCTCCGAAGGCGTGGAGGGACTGGGGCGGGCTCGTCGTACCCGCCGTGATCCTCACGTGCGGGAGTCTGCTCGCGGCGGACGTCGTCGAAAACGGCCCACGTACGGCGTACTCCGGTCTGCTGCGCGCGGACGCGCTGACCGCGTGGATGCTGCTGGTGGTCGGCGCCGTCGCGCTGATCGCCTGCGGCTCCGCCCCCGCGTATCTGGCAGGCGAGCGGGCCGCCGGGCGGGCGACGGACGAGACCGTGTGGCGCTACCACGTCCTGGTGCAGACGTTCCTCGCCGCGATGTGCCTGGCCGTGGTGACGGCGAACCTCGGCGTGCTGTGGGTGGCGGTCGAGGCCACCACCATCGTCACCGCGTTCCTGGTCGGCCACCGCCGTACCCGTACGTCGGTGGAGGCGGCCTGGAAGTACGTGGTGATCTGCTCGGCCGGGATCGCGCTCGCCTTCCTCGGCACCGTGCTGATCTACTACGCGGCCCGGCAGGCCGGCGTCGCCGAGGCGTGGGCGCTGGACTGGCCCACCCTCGTCGCCCACGCCCACCGCCTCGACCCGGCGGTCACCCGATTCGGCATCACCCTCGTCGTCCTGGGCTTCGGCGCCAAGGCCGGCCTCATCCCGCTGCACGCCTGGCTGCCCGACGCCCACAGCCAGGCCCCTGCCCCGGTGTCCGCGCTGATGTCCGGCGTGCTGCTGTCGGTCGCCTTCGCCGCCATCCTGCGCTACCGGGTCATCGCCGACGCCGCCCTCGGCCCCGGCTTCACCCGCGTCCTGCTGGCCGCCATCGCCCTGCTCACCCTCGCGCTCGCGGCCGGTCTGCTGCTCGCCCAGCGCAACTACAAACGGATGCTGGCCTACTCGTCCATGGAGCACATGAGTCTGATCGCCCTGGCCGCGGCGATCGGCGGCCCGCTCGCCCTGTCCGCCGCGCTGCTGCACATCGCCGGGCACGGGCTGGCCAAGTCGGTCGCGTTCTGCGCCTCCGGCCGTATCCTGCAGATCACCGGCACAGTGCGGATCGGACGGGTACGGGGGCTGTTGGGCCGGGCGCCCGCGACGGCCGGGGTGTTCGCTCTGGCGGTGGTGGCGCTGATGGCGTTCCCGCCGTTCAGTCTCTTCGCGTCCGAACTGGGTATCGCCCGCGCCGGTTTCGCCGCCAGTGCCGGTCTGGGCTGGGCCACGGCGGCGGCCCTGTTGCTCGTGCTGGTGGCCTTCGCCGCGCTGGCCGCCCGCACGGCCCGGATGCTGCTCGGACCGGGATCACCGGTCGAGGAGAGCCCGTCCGCCCTCTGGCCCCTGATGCTGGGCCTGTCCGCCTGCGCCGCCCTGGGCGTCTCCCTCGGAGCGCTCACCGACCTGCTGCACGCCGCCGCCCAGGCGATCGGAGGCTGAAGCGATGCGCAAGACCTACCAGAGTAGCGCCGTCACCCTGCCCCAGCACGCCGAGAACCTGCTCGCCCAGGGCCATCGGCTCGCCCTGGTCGCCGCGCACATCGACGAGGCCGGACCACGCGTTGTGTACCTGTTCACCTCCGGCCCGCCCGATACGCGGGTGGAACTCCACATCCGCCTCGACCCCGACCGGCCGGAAGTGCCGACGCTGGCCCATCTCTCCTTTGCGGCGGGGCGGTTCGAGCGGGAGATGCGCGACCTGTTCGGCATCGTCCCCCTCGACCACCCGCTGCCCCGCCGCCTCGTACGGCACTTCCACTGGCCCCGCGGCTGGTACCCGATGCGCCCCGACGCCGGACCACCACCCGCCTTCGGCGAGCAGGAGGGCCCGTACCCCTTCCTGGAGGTCGAGGGCGACGGCGTCTACGAGATCCCGGTCGGCCCGGTCCACGCCGGGCTGATCGAACCCGGCCACTTCCGCTTCTCCGTCGTCGGCGAGACCATCCTCAAACTCAAGGCCCGCCTCTGGTTCGTCCACAAGGGCATCGAGAGACTCTTCCAGGGCCGCTCGATCGCTGCCGGCCTGCCGCTCGCCGAACGCGTCAGCGGCGACACGGCCGTCGGGCATGCCCTCGCGTACTGCCTGGCCGTCGAGGAGGCCACCGGCACCGAGGTCCCCGCCGAGGCCCAGCGCGCCCGCGCGATGCTCCTCGAACTGGAGCGGATCCACAACCACGTCGCCGACCTCGGCATGCTCTGCAACGACGTCGGCCACGGCATCCTCAACGCTCACGCCCAGCGGGTGCGCGAGCAACTCCTGCGTCTCAACCAGGAGATCACCGGGCACCGGCTGCTGCGCGGCGGTGTCGTCCCCGGCGGCGTCGCCCTGCAGGCCCTGCCTGATCCCGCTCGCCTGAAGGCGATCGGCGCGGACATCCGCGAGATCGCCAACCTGGCCCTCGGCCACTCCACCGTCCACGACCGCTTCACCGGCACCGCGATCCTGCACACCGAGGCCGCCCGCGCCATCGGCTGCCTCGGCTACGTCGCCCGAGCCAGCGGCATCACCGACGACGCCCGCGTGGCGCACCCCTTCACGCCGTACGACGACAGCGGGCTCACCGTGCCCGTCCACGGCAGTGGCGACGTCCTGGCCCGCTTCCTGGTCCGCGCCGAGGAGATCGACATCTCCCTCGCCCTGATCGAGCACTTCGCCGAGGGGCTGTCCGCCTCCATGGCCCTGTCGGCGCCCCCACCGCCGCCCGGCGCGGGCCCCCGCAGCGGGGTGGGCCTCGTGGAGGGCTGGCGCGGCACCATCGCAACCCGCGTCGAACTCGCCCCCGACGCCACCCTGACCAGGGTCAAGCCGGTCGACCCGTCCTTCTTCAACTGGCCCGCCCTGCCGGTCGCGTTGACGGACACGATCGTCCCGGACTTCCCGCTGACCAACAAGAGCTTCAACCTCTCCTACGCGGGCAACGACCTCTGACGCCTCCCGTCGCGTTCACACGATGCCCCGCTGAGCGACCGTCCCGACTTTCGCGCCGGCTCTCACCCATCTCCCTGTACCAGGGCGTGCGGGTGCTCGTCGTGCCAGCCGTCCTCATGCGGCATCAGTGCCCCGAGGCTCGCCGGTCCGCCGAAGTCCTGTTTGCCGCGGTACTCCCGCGGTCGATCGCCCCCGCCCACGTCCGGCTCCCAACCGCCGACCGCCCCCGCGCGGTCACACCCTTCTACCGCGCACGAGTATCCCGTCGACCGTGATGACACCACGTGCACGGCGCCGAGCGACACGGCGTGGACGTCCGTCACACCGGTCAGGCGTGCCGGTCTCCGGCCGGGCCGGGCGTGGTGGCGATGTACTGCAGCGCGGAGGTGAGGTTGGCGAGGTCGTACTCGCCGAGGTGGTCCAGGATGTGCCGGCGCACGCTGGCCAGGTGGGTCGGCCAGGCCTCCTCGAGGCGTTCCAGTCCCGCGTCGGTCAGGACCGCGTTCCAGCCGCGCCCGTCCTCGTCGCACTTGGCGCGCTGGATCAGACCCTGCTTCTCGAGGCGGTTCACCACCCGCGTCATCCCACTGAGCGAGAGATTGCAGATCGCGGCGAGTTCGCTCATCCGCATGTGCCTGCCAGGGGCCTCGGACAGGTGCATGAGGGCCGTGTACTCGGACAGGGGAATCCGGGCGTCGCGCACCATGTCGGTGTCGATCACCCGCGGCAGCGCCATCATCACCCGGCCCAGCTCACGCACGAATCCCTCCTCGCTCGGGCTGAGGGGCGGCAGGCGGCGTTCCTTGGACGGCATGCCCCGATTGTATCTCCTTGACAAGACAAGGAGGCCCTGCCTGTACCTGATCCTGTACGTTACTTGACGAGGCAATGAAATGTGCGGATTCGGGAAACGCCGCAAGGGGCGCTGATGACCTGCATCGAGCTCTTCGGCACGAAGGTCGCGCCCCAGGTGCGCGACATGATGGCCTCCTGAGATGTCCCCGTCCGGGCCTTTCGTGACGCCCGGGACCCTCCGTCACCCGTGGGCCCGGCCCTCGCCCCGAGAGACGTTCGGCGCGCACGCGGAGAGCGGGTAACCTCCGCAGCATGCGGATCTCGGTTTCCTCGGACATGGACGAGCCCGTGGCACGCAGCCTGGTCGCGGAGCTGCGCGATCGCGGTCACGAGGTGCTGGCCCACGGCGCGTTGCGCTCCGGGGACGACCCCCAGTGGCCGGCGTGCTCGGAGGCCGCGGCACGCGAGGTCGCCGACGGGAGGTCGGACCAGGCGGTCGTGTGCTGCTGGACGGGCACCGGAGCGTCGATCGCCGCGAACAAGGTGCCGGGCGTACGGGCGGCCCTGTGCACGGACGCGTACACGGCGGACGGAGCGCGCCGCTGGAACGACGCCAACGTGCTGGCGCTGAGCCTGCGTCTGACGTCCGAGCCGCTGCTCAAGGAGATCCTCGACGCCTGGTTCGCCGCCGAGCCCAGCCGGGACGGCGTCGACCGCGAGAACGTGGCCCGCGTGAGCCGGCTCGATCTCCGCAGGACGGGCGGGTAGGGGAGCGTGGTTCACTGCCGGGCGTCACCGCCGAGGACGTCGCCGGGTCGGTGCGCGGGCAGGGCGCGGTGCCGGTCAGCCGCCCGCCACCAGCTCCGCGACCGGCTTCAGCCCCTCATCGCGGGACGGCTGCGCTGCGCTCTGCCGACGGTCCCGCACGCTCCACAGCCACAGGACATCACGGCCGAACGACCAGACCAGGGACGCCAACGCGAACGCGACGACGACGGCGTTCGCCGCGTACGGCAGCAGGCCCGAGGCGGCGACCAGCAGGGCGACCCCCTGGAGTGCCGCGACCGTCTTGCGGGCCATGCTCGGCGGCAGCTCGCCGTTCAGCCACGGCAGCGCCTTGGCCGCCGCCACGAAGGCGTACCGCATTCCGCCGATCAGCAGCACCCACGGCCCCAGCGACATCGACACGTACACGCTCAGCACCAGGATCAGGAACGCGTCGACCTCCATGTCGAAGCGTGCGCCCAGTGCGGTCGAGGTGCCCGTGCGACGGGCCACCTTGCCGTCCACGCCGTCCAGGATGAGCGCCACCGCCGTCAGCCCGACGAACACCGTCACCGGCGGCGAGCTCTCGAAGGAGTCGGCGACCAGCGCCGTGACGCCGCCGACCAGGATGGACCTGCCGAGCGTCACCCGGTTGGCCGGCCCGAAGGAGCGGAGCCGGGAGCGCAGCACGGCACGCGTGAGAACGGCCCAGGTGGCGAGCGCGAACGCCAGGCCCGTGAGCCACCCGGCCGGACCCAGGCCGATCGCCGTGCCCAGCAAGGTCAACAGCAGTACCTGCACGCCCGCTCCCACGGTCGTCTCCTGCTGCAACAGCCTCGCGTCGTATGTGTGGTTCAGGGCCACCGCTCACCCTCCGGCCAAGTGACAGATTCGATCTTCGCGCGTACGTTGTGCGCGACTTCTCGTAGCTGCGTACGTGAAGAATCGGCCGATCGTTCAGGAGGACGCAGATGGACCTCACAGCTCGCGCCTTCTGGCTGCGCTCGCCGGGGCTCGGAGAGGTGCGGGACGTGGAGCTGCCGAAGCCCGGTGACGGCGAGGTGCTCGTCCGTGCGCTGTACTCGGGTGTCAGTCGCGGCACCGAGACTCTCGTCTTCCGCGGCGGTGTCCCGGAGAGCCAGCACGCCGTCATGCGTGCCCCCTTCCAGGAGGGCGACTTCCCTGCACCCGTGAAGTATGGCTATCTGAGCGTCGGACGGGTGGAGCACGGTCCCCCCGAACTGGTCGGGCGGACCGTCTTCTGTCTGTATCCGCATCAGAGCCGGTACGTGGTCCCCGCCTCGGCGGTCACCGTCGTCCCGGACTCGGTGCCCGCGGGGCGTGCCGTCCTCGCCGGCACCGTCGAGACCGCGGTCAACGCGCTGTGGGACGCCGGACCTCAGCTCGGGGACCGTATCGCGGTGGTCGGCGGCGGCATGGT
The DNA here is from genome assembly GCF_036281785.1 of Streptomyces chiangmaiensis. Classification (NCBI taxonomy): domain Bacteria; kingdom Bacillati; phylum Actinomycetota; class Actinomycetes; order Kitasatosporales; family Streptomycetaceae; genus Streptomyces; species Streptomyces chiangmaiensis. The sequence goes on from NZ_JAYWVC010000121.1 coordinate 21,561, forward strand.
CGGGTGCTCCGTCGCCGCCCTGCTCACCCGCCACCCCGGCGTCCGTGTCCAGCTCGTCGACGCCGATCCCGAGCGCGCCGAGACGGCCCGTGCGCTCGGCGTGGACTTCGCCCTGCCCGCGGACGCCCTCGGCGAGTGCGACCTCGTCGTCCACGCCAGCGCCACCGAACCGGGCCTCGTACGGTCCCTGGAACTACTGGCTCCGGAGGGCACCGTGGTCGAGCTGAGCTGGTACGGCGACCGGCGCGTCACCCTGCCGCTCGGTGAGGCCTTCCACTCGCGCCGCCTCACCGTCCGCAGCAGCCAGGTCGGCACCGTCTCGCCGCGCGCCCGCGCCGGACGCACGTACGCCGACCGGCTCGCTCTCGCCCTCGAACTGCTCGCCGAACCCGCGTTCGATGCGCTCATCAGCGGCGAGTGCGCCTTCGAGGACCTCCCCGACGTGCTGTCACGCCTCGCGCGTGGTGAGCTCAAGGGGTTGTGCCATCGCGTTCAGTACACCACCGACTGACCCCGTTGCCCGAGTTGCCCGGACTCGGAGGAAACTCACAAAGAATCCTCAGGGAACTTCGAAACAAGGAGAACGGGCAGCTGAACAACGCGCCGGGGCCGGCCGTACTACACGGCATGCCCCGGCAGGGGATCAGACGCACCGCACCTGGAGGGTCGTCCGTTGTTCAGCATCACCGTCCGCGATCACCTGATGATTGCCCACAGCTTCCGCGGCGAGGTCTTCGGACCCGCGCAGCGCCTGCACGGGGCGACGTTCCTCGTGGACGCCACCTTCCGCCGCGCCGAGCTGGACGACGACAACATCGTCGTCGACATCGGACTGGCCACGCAGGAGCTCGGCGCCGTGGTGAGCGAGCTCAACTACCGCAACCTCGACGACGAGCCGGACTTCGCCCGTACCAACACCTCGACGGAGTTCCTGGCCAAGGTGATCGCCGACCGCCTCGCCGAGCGTATCCACAAGGGGGCGCTGGGCGAGAGCGCCCGCGAGATCGCGGGCATCACCGTCACGCTGCACGAGTCGCATATCGCCTGGGCGAGTTACGAGCGTGCCCTGTGACCGACACGACCATCGGCCATACGTCCCCGAGCCCGGCAGGCCGGGCGGCGTCCCAGCCCCGGCTGAGCTACGTTCCCGTGCAGAACGCGGCCCTGAGGAATGCGGACATCATTCCCATGTCACTGCGCAGTGTGCACTTCGTCGTGCCGGGCGGCGTGGACGACCCGGCCGCTCCGAGCGGCGGCAACGCCTACGACCGCCGGATCCGCCTCGACCTGCCGGGCTTCGGCTGGCAGGTCCACCAGCACGCCGTCGAGGGCGCGTGGCCCCGGCCCGACGCCGCCGCCCGCGCGGAGTTGGCCCGTACACTGAGGGAACTGCCAGACGGCACGGTCGTCCTGCTCGACGGCCTGGTCGCCTGCGGCGTCCCCGAGATCATGGTGCCGGAGACCGAACGCCTGCGCCTGGCCGTCCTGGTGCACCTGCCCCTCGGCGACGAGACGGGCCTCGACCCGCGGACCGCGGCCGAACTGGACGCCAAGGAACGCACGACCCTGCGTGCCGTACCCGCCGTCGTCGCCACCAGCGACTGGGCCGTGCGCCGGCTCGTCTCCCACCACGGGCTCGCCCCCGACCGCGTGCATGTCGCCGCCCCCGGGGCCGACATCGCGCCCCTCGCGCCCGGCACCGACGGCGTCTCCCGGCTGCTGTGCGTCGCCGCGGTCACCCCGCGCAAGGGGCAGCACCGGCTCATCGAGGCGCTCGCCACGGTCACCGACCTGCCGTGGACCTGCTCCCTGGTCGGTGGGCTCGGCCACGACCCCGCATACGTGGCGCGCCTGCGCGCCCTCATCGCCGGACACGGCCTCGGCGACCGGCTGCATCTGGCCGGCCCCCGGTCCGGGGCCGAACTCGACGACAGTTACGCCGCAGCCGATCTCATGGTCCTCACCTCGTACGCGGAGACGTACGGCATGGCCGTCACCGAAGCGCTCGCCCGCGGTATCCCGGTCCTCGCGACCGACGTCGGCGGCCTGCCCGAGGCCCTCGGGCGCGCTCCCGACGGTGGGGTGCCCGGGATTCTCGTACCGCCCGAGGACCCCGCGGCGCTCGCCGCGGAACTGCGCGGCTGGTTCGGCGAGGCGGACGTACGGCGTCGGCTCAAGGCCGCGGCGCGCGGCCGCCGCTCGGCGCTGGACGGCTGGGCCACCACGGCCCGCAGCCTCGCGGGCGTGCTCGGGCGGCTCCCCCGCGAGCCCCGGAGGGCGGCATGACCATGAGCACGACTCCCACGGGCCCCCAGGTGCCCCCGGTGCCTGCGGGCGCCCCGCAGGCCGGGGCCCTCTCCGCCATCCCCACTCCCGGCGGTACGGACGAGCCGGAGGTCCCGCGGTACGCCCCCCAGTGGCTCCGGTCGCGGGAGCCGGCCGACGCCGCGGCGCGCGCCCATGATCTGCTGGACCCCCTGCGGATTCGGCTCGCCGACCGGCCCGGGCGCTCCACCGACCTGGTGGTGCACGACCTGGGCTGCGGCACCGGCTCGATGGGCCGCTGGCTCGCCCCGCTCCTCGACGGCTCCCAGCACTGGATCCTGCACGACCGCGACCCCTACCTCCTCCACTTCGCCACGGTGGAGGCACCCCGGGCGGCCGCCGACGGCAGCCGGGTGACCGTCACCACGCAGCGCGGCGACATCGGGCGGCTCACTCCCGACGTCCTGACGGGCGCCTCGCTGGTGACCGCCTCCGCACTGCTGGACGTCCTCACCGCCGACGAGATCGACACGCTCGCCGCGGCCGTCGTGGGTGCCGGCTGCCCGGCGCTGCTGACGCTGTCCGTCGTCGGACGCGTGGAACTCTCGCCCGGTCACCCGGTGGACGAGGAGATCGGCGACGCGTTCAACGCGCACCAGCACCGCGGTGATCTGCTCGGCCCCGACGCGGTCGGGGTAGCCTGCGCGGCCTTCGAGGGGCTGGGCGCGAGCGTACTGGCGCAGCCGAGCCCCTGGCGGCTCGGCCCCGATGAGGCGGAACTGACGAAGGAGTGGCTGCGCGGCTGGTTCGGCGCGGCCGTGGAGCAGCGACCGGACCTCGAGGCTCGTGCGGATACGTATCTGCGGGACCGCCTGGCCGCCTGCGCGGCTGGCGAACTGCGCGTGGTGGTGCACCACAGCGACGTACTGGTCCTGCCGCGGGCCACCGGAGGGGCGGGATGACGGTGCGGACCATCGCCCCGGTGGAGGCGGCGGAGGGGACACGGCCGGCCGTGGTCACCGCCGTCCTGCCCACGGATGCCCGCCCTGCGACGTCCGGATCCAGAGAGGTGAGGGGCGCGACCACCGCGCACGTCCCGGCCCCGCGGCGGGCGCATGGAGCGCCCGCCGGTCCGGACGGCGACCCGGCAGCCGATGCGGCGCCGTCCGCGCACCGCCCGGTGCTCCGGGTCCTGCGCACGCACCTGGGCACGGTCGCGGGGGCCGTCATCCTCGGTGTGCTGCTGTGGCGGCTCGGCACGGGGGTGTTTCTCGACGGGCTGCGGCGGATCGATGTCCCGACCCTGTTCGCCGGGCTCGGGATCGGCGTGCTGACGACCGTGTTCAGTGCCTGGCGCTGGTGCCGTGTCGCCCGCGCGCTCGACATCCGCCTGCCGCTCGGTGCCGCCGTCGCGGACTACTACCGCGCGCTGTTCCTCAACGCGGCGCTCCCAGGCGGCGTGCTCGGCGATGTGCACCGCGCCGTGCGGCACGGGCAGAGCGCCGGTGACGTCGGCCGCGGCGTCCGCGCCGTGGTCCTGGAGCGGACCGCGGGACAGGTGGCGCTCGTGACCGTCGGCGTGCCGGTCCTGCTGACGCTGCCGTCGCCGGTGCTCGTCCAGACCCGCCATCTCGCGGGCCTGCCGGCGCTCGCCGCACTCGGCGCGCTCGCCGTCGTGGCGGCCGTACGGATGGGCCGGCCCCGCCGCCCGTCGCGCTGGCGCCGCGCGCTCGGCGCCGCGCTCACCGAGGCGCGAACCGCCCTGCTGGCACGGGGTAGTTGGCCCGCCGTTCTGTCCTCGTCCGTCGTCGTACTGGCCGGGCATCTGCTGATGTTCTGGGTGGCCGCACGGGTCGCCGGATCGCAGGCCTCCCCGCTCACGCTGCTGCCTCTGGCCCTGCTCGCG
>NZ_JAYWVC010000122.1:0-25590 GCF_036281785.1 Streptomyces chiangmaiensis
GCCGATGTCGTACGCCAGGCCGATGCCCTTGCCCGAGTAGCCGGAGGAGGAGCCCTTGTCCGAGCCGCTGTTCGCCTCCGTGCTGGACTTGCCGCACCCGGCGGCCGCGAGGGCGATGACCGCAACGGCCACCGCAGCGTGGGAGAACCTCGTCCTCCGAGAGATCAGACGCACAGCAAGCACCCCTTTTTCCCCACGGCACCGTCACCGGTCCGCTTCCCCAATGCGCCGCCACCGCGGCGATTTCGGCGCACAGTAACGCGCGTAGAGGGGAGAGGAACGGGGTTCTTCGTGGCCGTTATCGATTCGTGCCGACTCCGGGTCACGTTTGCGTGTCGGCCGTGACGCACGCGTGACGCGAACGGACGAAGGGGTGCCTACCGGGCACCCCTTCCGACCGTTGGGCAAGGCCTTCCGGCCATCGCGCCGGAGGCCGCGCGCCTACCGCTCCGCGTCCAGCAGCGCCGCGGCCGTGAACAGTTCCACGCCGACCGTGATGGCGTGCTCGTCCACGTCGAAGTCGCCCTGGTGGAGGTCGCGGACGAGGCGCTCGCCGGGCCGGCGGACCCCGAGACGGGCCATCGCGCCGGGCACGTGCTCCAGGTACCAGGAGAAGTCCTCGCCGCCGAGGCTCTGTTCGGTGTCCTCGACGGAATGGCTCCCGCGGCGCACGATCATGGCCTCGCGCAGCAGTTCGGTGACCACGGGGTCGTTGACGACGGGCGGCACCCCGCGGATGTAGTTGATCTCCGACTTCGCCTTGTACAGGTTCGCGATCTCGTCGATCGCCGCGTGCACGAGGTCGGGCGCCTGCCGCCAGGCGTCGAGGTCCAGGCACCGCACGGTCCCGGAGAGCTCGGCGTGCTGCGGGATGACGTTGGGGGCGTGCCCCGACTCGATGCGGCCCCAGGTGACGCCGAGCCCGCTACGGGCGTCGACACGGCGCGCGACCAGTGCCGGCACCTCGGTGGCGACGCGTGCGGCGGCCGTGACGAGGTCGGTGGTGAGGTGAGGGCGCGCGGTGTGGCCGCCGGGTCCGTCGAGCCCCACCTCGAGCCGGTCGCAGGCGGAGGTGATGGGACCGTGCCGCACCCCGATGCGCCCCGCGTCGACCTTGGGGTCGCAGTGCACGGCGATGATCCGCCCGACGCCGTCGAGGACACCCGACTGGATGGCGTCGGCGGCACCGCCCGGCAGCACCTCCTCGGCGGGCTGGAAGAGGAGCCGCACAGGCTGCGGCAGCCGGCCCTCACGGTGCAGTTCGGCGAGGACGAGTCCCGCGCCGAGGACGACCGTGGTGTGCACGTCGTGACCGCAGGCGTGGGCGCGGTCGGGCACGGTCGAGCGGTAGTCGCAGTCGGTCTTGGTGTCGGGGATGGGGAGTGCGTCGATGTCGGCGCGCAGGGCGAGCACGGGGCGTACGCCGTCCATGTCGCCGATGTCACAGACGAGCCCGGTGCCGCCGTCGAGCACGCGCGGGGCGAGTCCGGCCTGCTCCAGGCGGGCCTTGATCGCGGCGGTCGTACGGAACTCCTGGTTGCCGAGTTCCGGATGCATGTGCAGGTCGCGGCGGAAGGCCACGAGTTCGGCGCGCAGCGCCTCGGGCAGCGCGCCGGGGAGCACGGGGTTCCCCGGATTTTCGGCCTCGGACTCTCTGGACATCACTTGGTTCACCCTTTGAAGGGTAGGGCGATCGAGCGGCCAACCTACCCGCGATCACAAAACTTCAGCGCGTCAGGCGAAGAAAAGTTGGCCGCACGCCGCATGGCCGGCGGTCGGGATGGGTATGCTCACCCGTCTTTTCGGGCGTCGGGATCTCGACGGTGTCCTGGCCGGGTCCGCCGGGGTGACCGCGGAGCCGTCCGGCGCCGCGGGGGCGCCCGGTGATCCCTGCACGGGTCCGCTCACCTGTCCGAGCGTCCCGGGACGGGGACGTTCGGATGACCCGAGCCATTCCCGTACTACACGCATACCACGTCACGCCCCGGTTCCTCACCCGAAAGCGGCGGTCCACGCGGTGGTTCGCCCTCCGGCACCGATGACCGACGTTCGCATGGCGGGTCGGTGAACCCTGGAAAGCCGCCTCCGTGCCCTCGCTCCCGGCACGTAGCGTGCGCCACCGTGAACGCCCAGGAACCGGACTTCATCCGCACCGCACGGCTCTCGTACGACACCACGGCCCCCGACGGGAGTCACGGCGGTCGGCCTCTTCCCGCTCCTGAGGGCCGCCCGGGCGCTGCGCGCCGCAGGCTTCTCGTTCGTCACCACCGCCGAACCCCAGCCCCACGTCCAGTTGTGGGGATCCCGAGGTGGTGGCCGGGCTATCCCGCCGCGACGTCCTGCCCGGCCGCCACGTCCTGATCCGCCGCCCCCGAGGGCAGACGGTCCACATCCCGTGCCGTCCCCGAGACGTCCGACAGAAAGCCCTGTGCGCGCGGTGACGCGTTGTCCGTCAGCCACGCCGGATCGATGTCGCACACCGACACCCGCACCTCTGTGCCGATCAGGGCAAGCGGCAGGGTGTGGACGACCGTGGAGGGAAAGCTGAGGATCGTTCGGCCGATAGGGCCGCGGCGCGCGATCAGTTCCAGGGGGAGCTCCGGGCGCACCACCTCCAGGCCGGTCTCGACCGCCAGGGTGTGGAGTTTCTCCGTGCTCTCGCGGCGGTGCGCGAAGTAGCGCCGTGCGCCGTGCGCCATGGCCAGAGCCTGGACCGCCTCGAGGTAATGCCGGCCGTCCACCACTCCCGTCTCGACGAGGGAGGTACCCACCAGGTCCGCGCCCTTGGTGATGCGCGGCGGACCGAACCGGGCACGGGTCCAGGAGAAGTCGTTCGCCGTGACCGTGACTCCGGCGGGGGTCTCCTCGATCGGCATGGACGAGAAGACCTCCACCCTGCGGTGCCCGCTCGGCGTCAGACGGCGGCGTGCCGACGACGACACCGGCGAGAGCACCAGGTCACGGACGCCCCGGCGGCCGCCCTTGCGATGCCAGCGCACCAGACGCTCGCCGCGGGCGAGCTGGGTGACGAACTCCATCGTCGCCGTGCCGTCGTCCACCACCACCAGGTCGCGCGCCCTGCTGATCATCAGCAGGAGCTGGACGTAACGGGAGAAGGGGTCCCCCATCACCACCCGGCGCGCCCGGCGCAGCAGCGGGACGAGGCCGCCGATCGTCTGGAAGGGCGCGGCCGCACCGCCCCGCGCCTCCTCCCAGCGCACCTCGTGACCCTCGTCGCGGGCCAGCTCCGCCATACGGCGCAGCTGCCCGCGGGTCATCGGGTCGTTCGGGGACAGCACCACGAGGGTGAGTCCTTCACCCTCCGTGGTGCCCGCCGTCCCCCGGCCGTTCGTCGCCGTACGCCCCGCCCCGGACCGCCGGCCACCCTGCGTGGGGATCGCCGCCGCCTGCCCGGACACACCGCTCCCCGTCGTGCGGAGCGCGTGCACGTGGGCCCACTCCAGCACGTTCAGGAGCTGTACGGGGCTCTCGACGAAGGCGAGCGTGCGGTGGCCGGCGGATCCGGCGCGAGGGTTCATCGGCGTACGACCGTCCCCTGATGTGCTCAGACCTGAACCGGCTCACCGGCGGCCGCGGCGATCTCCGCCTCCGCGACCACACCCGCCACGCGGCGCAGCTTCTTCATCGGGCCGAGCTCGGAGTCGTAGACCTTCTTCACGCCGTCGCCCAGCGACGCCTCGATGATGCGGATGTCGCGGACCAGGCGCTGCAGGCCCTGCGGCTCGACGGACGCGGCCTGGTCGGAGCCCCACATGGCGCGGTCGAGGGTGATGTGACGCTCGACGAAGGTCGCCCCGAGCGCGACCGCGGCGAGGGTGGTCTGCAGGCCGGTCTCGTGGCCGGAGTAGCCGATCGGGACGTTCGGGTACTCGCCCTGCAGCGTGTTGATCACACGCAGGTTCAGCTCCTCGGCCTTCGCCGGGTAGGTCGACGTGGCGTGGCACAGAAGGATGTTGTCCGAGCCGAGGACCTCGACCGCGTGGCGGATCTGCTTCGGGGTCGACATGCCGGTGGACAGGATGACGGTGCGGCCGGTGGCGCGCAGGGCGCGGAGCAGCTCGTCGTCGGTCAGGGACGCGGAGGCCACCTTGTGCGCCGGGACGTCGAACTTCTCCAGGAAGGCGACCGCCTCGGTGTCCCACGGGGACGCGAACCAGTCGATGCCCTTCTCCTTGCAGTACTCGTCGATCTGACGGTACTCGTCCTCACCGAACTCCACGCGGTGGCGGTAGTCGATGTAGGTCATGCGGCCCCAGGGGGTGTCGCGCTCGATGTCCCACTGGTCGCGCGGGGTGCAGATCTCGGGGGTGCGCTTCTGGAACTTGACGGCGTCACAGCCGGCCTCGGCGGCCACGTCGATCAGCTTGAAGGCGTTCTCCAGCTCACCGTTGTGGTTGATTCCGATCTCGCCGCAGATGTAGACGGGCTGACCGGGACCGGCGGTACGCGTACCGAACTGACGCAGACGGGAGTTGGTGCTCATGGCAGCGAGATTCCTTACTTGTCGAGGGAGTCGAGAGAGGGGCCGAGGATCCAGCTGGCGATCTCTCGGATCGCGCCGTCGCCGCCGGGTACGGTGGTGACCGCGCGTGCGGCGCCGCGCACGACGTCATGAGCGCTCGCGACCGCCACGGGCCAGCCGACGAGGGCGAAGCACGGGAGGTCGTTGACGTCGTTGCCCACGTAGAGCACGCGCTCAGGCGCGATGCCCTGCTCCTCGCACCACTGCTTCAGCGCGAGGTCCTTCCGGTCGATGCCGTGCAGGACCGGGATCTGCAGCTTCCGGGCCCTGGCGGCGACGACCGGGTTCTTCTCCGAGGACAGGATGAGCATCGTCAGACCGCTCTTGCGCAGTGCGGCGATGCCGAGCCCGTCCCCGCGGTGCACGGAGACGAACTCGCGTCCGTCGGAGTCGATCAGCACCCTGTCGTCGGTCTGGGTGCCGTCGAAATCGAGTACGACCGCGTCGATGTCGGCGCGGGTCGGAAGGGCGCCGGGCCGGGAGGCGTCGAACAGCGGCGCGAGGGCCCGGGCGCGGGCCAGGTCGTGCGGGTCGTCGATCTCCAGCACGCGGGCCGGGTCGGTGCGCACGAGTTCCGTGCTGCCGAAGAAGCGGTGCCGGTGCTCACGCAGCCCGGCCGCGTCCATGGCGTAGGCGGCGCCGGTCTCCAGCAGGTCCTGCGGGCGGTCCTGGCGGCGCGGCCGGAAAGACTTGTCGTGGTTGATGCCGTATCCGCCACGTGTGACCCTGGAATCGGCGACCTTGGTGCTGCCACCCATCTCACTCGTGCGCTGCGAGCCGATGACCGGCGCGGGCTCGTCCTCCGCGTCGCGCCAGACGAAGCCGTGGAAGGGGGCCACGGTCAGCGCGGTGTCCGCCCCGTTCTCGACGACCGCGGCGGCCACCCCGTCGACGTCCTCGCGGACGAGGAACGGGCTCGTGCACTGGACCAGCAGCACCACGTCGACCGTCGAGCCGTGCAGCGCCTCGTGCGCGTCCATGGCGTGCAGGACAGCGTCCTCGGAGGTGGCGGTGTCGCCGGCGATCGCGGCTGGGCGCAGCACGACCTCGGCGCCGGCCTCACGGGCGGCGGCGGCGATCGCCTGGTCGTCCGTGGAGACCACGACATCGGTGACCAGGCGGGCGGCCCGGCACTCGCGCACCGCGCGGGCCACCAGCGGCACCCCGCCGACCGGGGCCAGGTTCTTCGCGGGCACGCCCTTGGAGCCGCCGCGCGCGGGGATCACCGCGAGCACACGGCGCACCGACGCCGTCTGTCCCGCTTCCGGGTTGGACATGGGCTGTACTCCTTGAGGTCCTTGGCGTGGGATCCGCTCGTTCACAGCTCCCCCATTCGCCGGATCACGGGGGCCACCCGCTGGACTCCGTGGCGGTAGGCGCCGCGGGCGGCGCGGCGGACGATCTGGCGCACCGGGCCGGCCGACTTGTCGGCGGCGGGGGCGCCGGGCAGCGGGCTGCCGTCCGGGGCGAGGTGGTGGCGGGCGAGGACGCCGGGCAGATAGCCGGGCGCGGTGACGGGGGTGTAGTAGGGCTCGAGCGGCGGGAGTTCACCGGCGGCGAGCAGCTCGCCGATGCGCCGGCGTGCCCCGTCGAAGGCGGTGGCGTAGGACTCTCCCCCGGAGGAGGGACCCGCAGCGCCCACGCCCTGCCGGGCGACCCACTCCGGATCCGGCGCCGGCTCGTGCCCGGCGTCGAGCTGGTCCCAGGAGGCCAGGCAGCCGGAGCCCACGAAGTGGTGGTTGCCGAGCCCTTCGCGCACCCCGAGGTCGGTGAGGACGACGGTGGGGATCCGGCGGTGGAGGGACTCCAGGGCGGCCGTCGAGCTGACGGTGACCAGCAGGTCCGTGTGGTCGAGGACCTCACCCATGTTCCCGTACACCAGGCGGAAGTTGGCCGGGAGGTCCTGCCTCTGGGCCAGCTTCTGGTACGGCAACTCCTCGATGTGCGTGGTGTGTTCGCCCGGCCTGGAACGCAGCTTGAGCAGCACCTCGCGCTCGGGGTGCATGCGCGCGTGCTGGATCAGCCGGTTGAGCAGGTATGTACGGTCCTTGCGACTCTCGGGCACGGAGGGCTGCGCCGCGAAGACGACCGTGTAGGGGTCATTCTTCTCGTACGGAGCTCCGCCCAGGAAGGGCAGCGCGACCTCGGTCACCGAGGAGGCGTCGGCGCCCACTCCCTCGTACACCGCCCGGAAGCGCTCGGCATCCTGCCGGGAGTTGGCGAGGACGAGGTCCGCGCCGTGCCGCAGCAGCAGGCCGTCGGCGAGCTTCTCGTAGACGACACCGACATAGCCGGTGACGACCACGGGCCGCCGCGTGCGCCCCTGCCAGGCGTGGGCGAGACCGTGCAGCATCGCCTGGACGCCGCCTCCGACGAGGGCGAGCACGAGAACGTCGTACGTCTCCTCCGCCATCTCGCGCAGGAACTCGACACCGGTGACCTCGCGCAGGGAGTCCGTGCGGACGCCGACCTCCCGGAGCTGGCGGACGGTGGGGGTGGCGCGGCCACGCAGGAGGTAGCCCGTCAGCGCGGTGTCGCCTTGCGCATCACCGCCCTGCCCCGCTTCCATGGACGGATCCGCAGCGAGGCGGCTCGCGGTCAGCGCTCCCCATTTCCACCGGGTGTCGGAGTCCGCGAGTACGGCAATCCTCGGCGGCTTCGTAGTACTTGCTGGCACGCTCCAGACGCTAGGAAGCAATTCCTAGGTATGCCCGAACCCCGATTCAACAAAAGGTTAACAGCATCTCACCACGGGCCGAACTGGCTCACCGAAGCTCTGAAAGCGCACAGCATGCACCGTTCCGACACATGGAGTTCACCCCCCGTATGCACATCGGAAAGTTATCCAGTCGGGCGGCGCCCTAGGCTTTCGCAAGTGCCAAAGCTTTCCGTGATCGTGCCGTTCTACAACGTTCAGCAATACGCCCCGGACACGCTGAAGAGTTTGCGTGCGAACGCGCGTGGGGACTTCGAATTCATCCTCGTCGACGACTGCTCACGCGACGAGACCCCGCACATCCTCGCGCGGGCGGAGCGCGAGCTGCCGGGCGCCGTGTACGTCCGGCACGAAAAGAACGGAGGGCTTGCGACCGCACGCAACACCGGAATCGACAAGGCACGTGGCGAGTACCTCACGTTCCTCGACGGGGACGACTGGCTCGCCCCCGGGTACTACCCCCAGCTGGTCGAGGCGATCGAGAAGCTGGGCTGCGACTTCGTCCGCACCGATCACGTCCAGTCGACCGCGCGGGCCCGCGCGGTCGTCCGCGTACCGCACGGCCGCCGCGGCGTGGTGATGAACCCGCGCGACGCGATCCTGCCCGCCGACCGCTCCACCTCGGTCGACTACGCCTACGCATGGGCGGGCGTCTACCACCGCCGGCTCGTCGACCGCGGTCTGCTGCACTTCACCGACGGCCTGCGCACCGCCGAGGACAGGCCGTGGATCTGGAAGCTGCACCGGGAGGCGGAATCCTTCGCGGCGGTGAGCCTGCTGGGCGTCTACTACCGGCGCGGCGTCGCCTCCTCGCTCACCCAGATCGGTGATGTGCGCCAGCTGGATTTCATTCGTGCGTTCGACCAGGTCATCGAGGAAACGGCGCGTGATCCGGAAGGGGATAAGCTGCTACCGAAGGCAGTGCGTACATATTGCGCGATCATGGCCCATCATCTCGGCTCAATCGAGAGGTTCGAACCCGCCGTGGCTCGAAAATTGCGCTCCCTGAGTTCCGCCGCCCTCAAGCGCATGCCGCAGGACGTGCTCGCGGAGGCGCTCGACTCCATGGACGCGGAGCGGGCCGGCCGACTGCGCTGGCTGCGGCGCAGGCCGACGGCGACCAGGACGGTGGCCGCCTGATGCCTCGCACGACCCGGATCTTCTGTGTGTCGTCCCTGTACGGTGCCGCGACACTCGCAGGCGCCCTCGACGCCGGGCTCTTCGAACCGACCGACCGCCAGCTGCTGCTGGTCACCAACAACGCGACCAATCCCGAGGTCACTTCGTCCGTCGACGCGATGCCGGGCTTCGCCCGGATCCGTGAGCGCTTCGACGAGGTGCTGTCCTGGAACGAGACGATCTCCCCCTTCCACCCCGGTGGCTGGGGTCCACGCGCCGACGACATCCCCATGTGGGAGCGGTACGTCCGGCTGCTGTGGGGCCTCGGGGACGACGAGATCCACCTGGCCGTGGAGTCCATCCAGGTCAACCCGTCACTGGCCCTGTGCCAGCTGTTCACCGGCGCCCCTGTCGATGTCTACGCCGACGGGCTCATGAGCTACGGCCCCACCCGCGACAAGATCGATCCGCTGGTCGGCACCCGTGTCGGCCGGCTGCTGCATCTCGATCTGGTGCCGGGCCTCACCCCGCTGCTGCTCACCGAGTTCGGCGTGCCACCGGTGCTCGTGCCGACCGAGGCGTTTCTGAAAGTGGTGGGTGAACTCGCCGAGGCAACAGGTGAGATGCCCGCTCCGGCGCAACCACCGGCGCTACTGCTCGGGCAGTACCTCTCGGCGCTCGACATCATCGGCCACGCCGAGGAGGAGGAACTGCACCTGAGCATGGTGCGCGGCGCCGTGGCACTCGGGCACCGCAAGCTGGTCTTCAAGCCTCACCCCGTGGCACCGGCCCGCTGGTCCCGGCTGCTGGAGGACGAGGCGACGCGGCTCGGCGCCGAACTCACCGTGCTGGACCGGCCCGTCCTCGCGGAGGTCGCCTACCAGCGGCTGCGGCCAGCACTCGTCATCGGCTGCTTCTCCACCGCGTTGCTCACCGCCGCCGGTCTGTACGGCCTCCCGGTCGCACGGGTCGGCACCCAGACCGTGCTGGCCAGGCTCACGCCCTACCAGAACAGCAACCGGGTGCCGCTCACCATCGTCGACGCGCTGCTGCCGGATCTGGCGGACGAGTCGGCGGTGGCGGCATGGGCCATGCCGCCACGGGAGCGGGTGGACGAACTGTCCGCGCTTCTCAAGGCCGTCGGCTTCGCGATGCAGCCCAAGGTCTACCCGGGGCTGCGAGGTGAGGCGGAGAGCTACCTCTCCGCGCACCTGAACCCGCACACCTGGCGCTACTTCAAGCGCCGGCGCCTGGCCGCCCTGGCCCTGCCCGGCGCCGTACCGGCCCAGCTCGCCTTCATCCCACGCAACGCGACCGTCCGCCGCCTTGCGCGCCGGGCGCGGATTCTGAAGAGAGCGGCCGGCAAGCGGTAGGGACGGTCGCCCGACAACCGGAAGTAAGACGCAGCGGGGCAGCCGTTCATTCGATCGTCACTTTTGCGCTGCCCACGAGACAGCCATCACTCATCCGTCACTCGTCGGAGTTGCATAGCGTTCGGACGTTGACGCAACGCGATCGACCGTTGCGTACGACCGAAACGCATCTCATGGCTCCCACGGAAGGTCCCCAGGATGAGCGCGGCTGAACAGGCCACGGTGCCGGCACCGGCACCCCGGCTGAAACTCCCCCTTCCCGACCGGCCTGCTGTCCGGCCCCGGGCGGAGAGCCGGCTGCGTGCCCTGGACGCACTGCGCCTGCTGGCCGCGCTGATGGTCTGCTTCTACCACTACGCCGGCAAGAACGGCGACGTCGTGCAGTCCTGGCACCAGTCCCCCGCCACGAAGTTCCCGACGCTGTCGCAGTTCGCCACCTACGGCAGCCTGGGCGTGCAGTTCTTCTTCCTGATCAGCGGCTTCGTGATCTGCATGAGCAGCTGGGGACGGAGCATGGGCGACTTCTTCCGCTCCCGGGTCGCCCGGCTCTACCCGGCGTACTGGGTGGCGATCGTCCTGGTCACGGCCGCCAGCATCATCCTGCCCGTGGTGGTCGAGCCGCTCCGCTCGGACGAGATCCTCGTCAACCTCACCATGCTGCAGCAGCCGATGGGCGTGCCCCGGGTGCTGGGTGTGGACTGGACGCTCTGGGTGGAGCTGCGCTTCTACGCCATGTTCGCGCTGTTCGTGGTCTGGCGGGGCGTCACCTACCGCCGAGTGGTCCTGTTCTGCTGCCTGTGGACGCTGGCCGGCGTCTTCGCCCGGGTCGCCGACAACCCGCTGACCGACGAGTTGGTGATGCGCGATCACGCCCCGTACTTCATCGGCGGTCTCGCCTTCTACCTGATCCACCGCTACGGCAACGACCTGCTGCTGTGGGGCATCGTGGTGATGAGCTTCCTGCTCGGCCAGCGCTACTCGGTCACGGCCCTGTGGCACCCCGGCCCGCAGGGCGCCTTCCACCGCAACCCGCACGTCATCCAGCTGATCGTCCTCGTCGCCTTCGTCGCCGTCGCCGCGGTGGCCCTGGGCTGGACCAGCCGGGCGAACTGGCGCTGGCTGACGGTGGCCGGGGCGCTGACGTACCCCTTCTATCTGGTCCACGAGCATCTGGGCTGGTTCGTCATCCGGGGGCTGTACCGTGGCCTCGGTCTGAACCCGATGCTGACGTTCGGCACGACGATTCTGATCATGCTGGGGCTCGCCTGGCTTCTCCATCGGTTTGTGGAAAAGCCGTTCGGACCGCGATTGAAGCGGGCATTGGTCGTGCGACGT
Organism: Streptomyces chiangmaiensis; assembly: GCF_036281785.1. Taxonomy (NCBI): domain Bacteria; kingdom Bacillati; phylum Actinomycetota; class Actinomycetes; order Kitasatosporales; family Streptomycetaceae; genus Streptomyces; species Streptomyces chiangmaiensis. The sequence goes on from NZ_JAYWVC010000122.1 coordinate 11,087, forward strand.
GGTGAAGCTGTCTAATATATGAATCGCGGTCTTCTCGCGCCCCGAATTCGGTCTCGAGGCTGCGTCGAGGTGAATTGCGGATGAAGAACTGACGGCTCAGTCCCCATTCCGTTCTATGGCCATACATTCCCGCGGACTTATGATGTTAGGTTCGCGGGCGTGACCGATATATCCACCTCGACTCTGCCCGCCGGACTGGGCGACCAGAGTCCGCGCAGACCGGATGCGCGCCGGCTGCGCCTCACCTCTCCCGCGGGGTGGACCACTGCCTTCGCCACCGCTGCGCTGCTTCTCTACACCACGCTCACCACCGGCGTGTTTCTCGATATTCGCTATGTGCTTGCCGCCCTGCGGACGACGGGGAAGAGCGGCATGTCCCCGTCGGAGGTGTTCACCCACCGGCCGTTCTTCTACCGGTGGCTGATCGCCGGGCTGGACTCCGTGACCGGCGGATCGAACGCGGTGCGCGAAGCCCTGATGCGGCTCATCGGCCTCGCCCTGTGCGCGGCCGCCGGCCTTCTTCTGCACCGGGCCCTGCGCAGCCGTATCCCCCAGCGGGACGCGATGCTCGTCTCGGGCCTGGCCGCCCTCACGCTGGCCTTCGCGCCCGTCATCGACTATCTGCAGCCGGAGTGGTTCGCGATCGTCTTCGCGATCTGCGCCATCGCCACCGCGCTCGGCGTGCGCAACCGCTGGCAGGCCGTCGCGCTCGCCGCCCTGCCGCTCGGTCTTGCCGTGCTGATGAAGTACTCGACCGCCGGCACCGCGGCGATGGCGCTCCTCATCGTCTTCGCCGTGGACCGCGTGCGGGCCCTCCTGCTCGCCGCCACGACCGCCGTCGCCACCGGCCTGCTGTTCGCGGTCAGCGCCTGGTCCGGGTCACGCGAGGTCCAGTGGCTGCGCGACATGCCGCACATCAACGCACACGCGCTGGGCAGCGATCCCATCGTCGTCTCCGAGCTGCTCCGGCGGACCGCCGAGTATCTGGGCGACCGCATCGCGCTCACGCCGGTGCTGGCCCTGCTGCCGGGCGCGCTGCTGCTGTTCTCGGCCACGCTCACCTCCCGCCGCCGGCGCGTCGAGGCGACGATCGTCACCCTGCTGCTGGTCGCCGGCGGCCTGTCCGCCGTGGTGTACCAGGGCAACTGGTTTGCGTACCACGGGGAGAACCTGCCCGTGGTGGCCGGGGCGCTCACCGGCCTCGCGATCGGCCGCTGGTACGGCAGGTACGGCCGGCCCCCGCTCTGCCTCACCGTACTGGCCTTCCTGCTCGGGGTGGCGGACCCGCTGCTCACGCTGGTCCGCGACGACGTGAACGTGGACACGCTCGCGTGGTACGCGTGCGCCGCGTCGCTTGTCGCCGCGCTCGTCGACCTTCTGCGCGCACGTACCGCGGGCCGGCCGCGCAGCACGTTCCGTGTCCCCGTGGCCGTGCCCACCCTGGCACTCGTGGTGTGCCTGGCCGTGACCGTGTGGCCCACGTCCGGGGTCCGGATCATCCTCGGGAAGGTCGTCACCACCAACGCGGAGCTCAAGGTGCAGGCACGGTCGGCGGAGACCGCCGCCAAGCAGGTGGATGCCGAACTCCCGCCCGGAGCGGACGTGCTGTACCTCTCCTTCGGTCAGCAGGCGTACTACATCGACCACCCGACCAGCTGCCGCTACCCCTTCCCCACCTTCCTGAACGTGCCCAAGCTGCTCACCGAGGTCCCCTCGCTCACCTCGTCCAGGGAGAACGTGCGCTGCATCACGCAGGAGCACCCGGCTGCCTATGCCGTCTACCAGCCCAGCTGGCTGTCGCTCGGCGTGATCGACAAGCAGGTCGCCGCCGACATCCGGAACACCTACAACTGCCCGAAGCCGACGACGGGTCAGCAGCTCGTGGTGTGCACCCTGCGCCACCCGGACTGACCCGGAAGCCATGACGAAGGCCCCGGCGGAGCGTGCGCCGCCGGGGCCTTCGTCATGCACTCACGGACCGGATCAGGCCGCGCCCGCGATCCGTGCGGCCTTGTGGCCCAGCTCCACCGAGTAGCTCTGCCCCCGGTCCTGCGGGTAGATCTGCGCCATCGTCGCCAGCGTCACGCCGCTGAGGTGGGTACCGTGCCCGGGGATCAGCGCCTTGTACGCGGGCGTGACGACAGGCTGCGCGAAGGGTGCCCGCGAGAAGTGCCAGTCCTGGATCCAGGAGCGGTCGAACTCGGGGTTGATCCGCTTGAGCCAGGGCAGATACTGCTCCAGCAGCTCGGCCGGCTCGGTGGTGAAGCGCCAGTCGTCCCGCTCCACGTAGTTGCCGACGTACAGGATGTGCCGGCCGCCGTACTGCGCCCGGTCGGCCATCTGCGTGTGCTCGACGACGGCCAGGAAGGGGAAGTCCGGCTCGTTGATGTTGAGCCAGTAGTACGGGATGGCGCTGCGGTCCAGTTCGAGGACGAAGCAGGTCGCACCCAGGTACTGGTTGCGCCACACCGCGTCGTCGGCGGGCGCGTCCGCGGCCTTGGCGAAGGCGGGCTGCGGCGTGGTGACGATCAGGTGGTCGAAGGTGTACGAGGCACCGTCGGTGGTGCGTACGGTGACCGGCCCGTCGTCGTCGGCCTGCCGGATGGTCTCCATCCGCTTGCCGAACTCCACCTTGCCACCGCGCTCCGTGATCCGGTCGCGCAGCGTCGCGTACACCCGCTCGAACCCGCCGTCCAGATAGCCGAGTTCGAAGGTGCGGCAGTGGACGCGCGCCCACAGCCAGGCCATGGACACCTCATCGGCGCGGTCGCCGAACTTGCCGCGCAGCAACGGCTCCCAGACGGCCTCGGTGGCACGCCGTCCGGCCCACTTGTTCAACCAGCTCAGTGCGGTGCGGTCGTTGAACCGCTCGCCGTTGCGCACCACCTTCAGCACGGCCGACGACAGCCCGAAGCGGATGCCCGCGGGCAGCCCGAACAGCGGGGAGCTCAGCATTTCCAGCGGGGTGCTGAACGGGTACATCTTCCCGCCCCGGAAAACACCCGTGGTGGTCTTGTGGAAGTGCAGGTCGCCGCCGAGGCCCAGCTCCTCGATCAGCTCGATCATCTGCCGGTCGCTGCCGAAGATGTGGTGGTAGTAGCGCTCCAGCGGCACTCCCCCGACGGTGATCGACGCGGCGAGCCCGCCGAGTTCGTCGGCGGCCTCCAGGATGGTGACCGAGTGGCCGTGCTTGACCGCGTCGTACGCGGCGGTCAGGCCGGTTGCTCCCGCGCCGATGACGCCGAGATTCATGCGAAACTCCACTTTCTGTTGAGCGCGAACTGGAAGACCAGCACCACCGGCAGCGAGCCGGCCTTCACCAGGTTCGGATCGATGCCGAGCCCCCGGGAGAACACCGCGAGCAGGACGAAGGTCAGGGCGATGCCGGTCAGGCCGACGGCGTAGAAGCGCAGATAGCGCATGAGCAAGCGGTCACGCTTGCTGAAGGTGAACAGGGCGTTCAGGATGAAGTTGTTGGTGATGCCGATGCTGGTGGACAGGATGTTGGCCACCTGCTCGTGCAACCCGGCCACGTTGTAGAGCAGCAGGAACGCCCCCATGTCGAGGAGGACGCCGCTGCCGCCGACCAACGCGTAGGTGATCAGCTGCCGGAGGTCACGGGAGCGGCTGCTCACCGGGGTGTCGGTGCCCGCCGGGGTGTCGGTGTCCGTCCTGGAGCCGACGTGCACCACGTCCTCAGTCGCCATGGCCGATGCCGTCATCGCCGTCGGCCTCCGTGCCATGCGAGATGATCTCCCGCACGGTGTACAGGGGCCGGCCCTGCACCTCGCTGTACGTGCGCCCGACGTAGGTGCCCAGCACGCCGAGCGACAGCATCTGCACCCCGCCCAGGAACAGGACGACCACCATGAGCATCGTCCAGCCGGAGACCGTGATGTCCGGCCGGAAGATCTTCATGCCGAGCGCGTAGACAATGCCGACCAGGGAGAGCGCGAGCACCGCGAAGCCCAGCTTGCTGATCATCCGCAGGGGTGCGGTGGAGAAGCCGGTCAGCCCGTCGATGGCGAGACGCGCCATCTTCTTCAGCGGGTACTTGGTCTCACCGGCGAACCGCTCGTCACGGTCGAAGTGCACCTCGCTCTGGCGGAAGCCCATCGAGGCGACCATGCCGCGCACGAACCGGCTGCGCTCCCGGAAGCGGCGCAGCTCGTCCGCGGCGCGGCGGTCCATGAGCCGGAAGTCACCGGTGTCCACCGGGATGTCGACCTCGGTGGAGCTCCGCAGCAGCCGGTAGAAGGCATGCGCGGTCGTCTTCTTGAAGAAGGTGTCCTGGCGGCTGCGGCGGCGCGCGTGCACGATCTCCGCGCCCTCCCGCCAGGCGTCGATCAGCTCGAGGCTGACCCTCGGCGGGTCCTGAAGGTCCGTGTCCATGACAATCACGGCATCCCCACGAGCCTCGTCGATGCCGGCCGTGATGGCCATCTGATGCCCGAAGTTGCGGGCGAAGTCGACGACCCGGACGCGTCGGTCGTTCTTGGCGATGTCTTCCAGGACGGCCAGCGTGCCATCGGTGGAGCCATCGTTGATGTAGACCAACTCATAGGTGAACTCAGGGCGTCCACCCAGTGCCACCACAAGTTCCTCATGGAAGTGGCGGATCCCGTCGTATTCGTTGAAGACGGGCAATACATAGGAGACAAGCGGGGCGCCACCACGCTGACGCGGCGCGCAGGACTGCGGCACCCGGCTGGATATGTCTGGCATTGGGTGAACGTATGGGGACGACATGAACGGACTGCGAACCTGCAATGAGCGGCGCGATGCGGTGAATCGACATACGAAACGCGGCGGTCGGAATCGCGCCGCCGGCCACGAAGTCATGCGTGGGCGTGGCCGGTGTGCTGTGCGGAGACGGTGGTGCCGCCTTCCGCCCACAACGGCACCGGCCGTCCTGCGGACGCCTGGTCGGTGTCCGGCAGCTATCCCTGACGCGTCGTCGACCGGATCCGTCGCACCGCCCGGCGTACTGCCGGATGGCGGCGCAGCGCCTGGGCCCGGACCTGCCCGCCGCCGGGGAGGCGGAGGCTCGCGAGGCGGCGGCGTTTGAAATAGCGCTGGTACTCGGTCAGATGGGCGGCAAGCCAGGTGGCGGTCTCGTCGTGCAGAGCGTGGTGCTTGCGGGACTGCATGCAGTAACCGACGGCCCGCACCAGGGGCGTCAGCTTCTCCGCCACGCCTGCGAGTTCCAGGGGAGCGCCGAGTTCCGCGTGCTCCGCGTCGGGCAGCGCCGCGTCGATGATGGTGAGCGGGACGCGGTTGCTGTTCTCGTACGGCGTGATGCGTTCCAGGAGCATCTCCGTGCCGACGCGGGCGACGGGGATGCCGTAGAAAGCGGCGGCGGTCATCAGCGCCGTGGAGAAGCAGCCGATGACGAGCTTCGGCTTCAGGAACGCAAAGACCGTCTCGGCGAGGACCGGCTCGTTCAGCACCGTGAGTCGCACACCGAGTTCTTCGGCGACCGCTTCCAGGGAGTCGTTGTAGACGGAGGGCGCGCTCGGGTGCGGCTTGAACAGCACGTCCTTGTGCCCCGCGCGGGCGGCCGCACGCAGCATGCGGATGTGCAGCTGCTCCTCCTCGTCCTGGGAGATCAGGTCGATGGCGGACAGGTACTGGCCGAGCAGCACGGCGGTGGGAGGATTGTCGGCCGGGAGCAACTCGGCGAGGAGGCCGGCACCGGCCTCGCCGATCTGGGCGAGGACGTCAACCATCGCCTCGTTGGGCACGGCCTCGGGCTGGACACCGTACTCGGACAGGAGCATGGGCCTCAGCCCGGGCACCAGGTCGAGGTGGAGCACACGCTTGATGCGGCTGCTCATGCCGTGCGGGATGCGATTGCGGGTGGGGCCGTAGCTCATCAGGCCGTCCGCATAGACGTGGATCGGGCTGTCCGCGAAGATGTCGGCCACCGCGCGGGAGGGATTGGCCTGGATGGACTCGCAGGCGATCTCGACCGGTTCGTCACCCAGGCCCCAGGCGAGCCGGACGGCCTTCTCCCAGAGCTGGGCGTCCTGGGCGCGCGGCGACCAGCCGGCCGGGTGATGCGGGGAGATGAACTCGTTCCACGAGTGCACCTCGTCGAACTCGGGGCGCAGCTTCTCGAAGCCGGCCATCCGGTCCAGCGGGGTGCCGACCTCCGGAACGGCGGCGGTGTTGCTGACGACGAGGATGCGGCGGACGCCCTCGCGTGGGCCGAACTGGCCGGCGCGTATCGCGGCGGTCACGGTCGCGGCCGCGTACTGCGTGGCCGAGAAGAATATCTGGATCATGCCGCCACTCCCTTCAGGCCGCCCCGGACACGACGCAACATGTCTACGCGTTCCTCGCCCATCCCCACCACGGCCTCGCTCAGCTCGTCCTCGCTCATTCCGCGCAGCGCCTCGGCGGCCAGCCGCCTCAGCCTCGCCCCCACACTGCGCTCGAACCGGCCGCGGTCGAGCAGCTGGTGCGCTATGACGACGCAGTAGTTGCGCAGCGCCTTCTTGCGCAGTCGCCCGGCCTCGGGATCGTCGACGAGCTCGGCGAGGACGAGGTCGAAGGAGCGGAAGAAGTCCAACTGGCGGACATCGCCGATCTGGGTGAGCGAGCTGGCGATGCCCCGGCGGTAGAAGACCCCGCGCAGGCTGGCGGCGACGTAGGACTCCGCCTTGCGATGCAGGCCCCAGATCCAGGGTCGGTCCTCGGCGGTGCGCAGCCCGTCGTGGAAGCGCAGCAGGCCACGGTCGAGGAGGCGGCGGTGGTAGATGCCCGCCCAGGCGTAGGGGTAGTCGACCATGGTCGTGTCGTCGACGGGGAGGATCGAGCTGCGCGGGTCGAGCGGGATGTGCCGACGGCCCTCCGGCGCCCGGTGGACGGCGCGCTCGACTCCGGTGACCTGGACGTGGTCGGTGCGCACGAAGTCGACGTCGTGACGCTCGATGCAGTCCACCAGGGCGGCCAGGTAGCCGGGGGCGAGCCAGTCGTCGCCGTCGAGGAAGGTGAGGTAGCGCCCCTCGGCGGCGTCGATCCCGGTGTTGCGCGCAGTGGCGAGTCCGCCGTTCTGCTCGTGCCGGATCACCCTGCTGTTTCTGAGCCGTTTCGTCAGCTCGAGCAACGCCTCATAGGTCTGGTCCTTGGTGGACCGGTCCTCGACGAAGACAAACTCGAAGTCGTCCCGTGCGTTGTTGACGAGGCTGGTCACCGTGTCGGGGACATAGCTCTCGATGTTGTAACAAGGCACGATGACGGACAGTTTCGGGGGGCGATTGGTCACGCGGGCACCTAGGCGTCTCAGGGGGAAGGCCTGCGACTTTAGGCGGCGTTCGATATCAAGGATCAAAACTCCTGCGACGTCTGGGTGAACGCGGAGTGACGCCCCGCGCCTCGATGCCGATGATCACCAGCACGAGCCCTTCCTCGAAGTGCCGGTCGCAGTCCTCGAAGATCTCCACGCCCGCGGCGGCCGAGAGCGGGAAATCGGCGAGCGTGCGGGCACGCTCCGCGACGGCGTACCCCTCGCGGCGCCGGCCGGGGACGGGCTGGACGCCCTGCTCCTCGGTGACGAAGCCGAGAGTGCAGAGGTATGTGGTGCTGGTCACACGGACCCTTCGGCAAGGGTGGTCCGCCCGGACGGTTGTGTCGGCTGGACCGGCGAGACGGCGAACGGACTCGCGCAGTACCTCGCGCGGTTCGGCCTCCGGTGACGGGCGGCTATGCGCCGGCGAGCGACAGCTTCACCGCGAAGCCCAGGAAGAGGGCACCGGCGGCGGAAGTGGCTCCCGCAGACAGCCGCTTGCGGCGCCGGAAGGCCTCCGCGAGGCGCGTGCCGCTGAAGATCAGGGCGCTGAGGTAGAGGCAACTGGCGAGCTGGGCAAGGGCGCCGAGCACCACGAAGGAGAGCGCCGGATAGGCGTATCCCGGGTCGACGAACTGCACGAAGAAGGCGACGAAGAAAAGGATCGCCTTGGGGTTGAAGAGGCTGACGACGAGCGCGCGGCGGTAGGGCCGCTCTTCGGCGGCGGCAGCGGCGGCGGGCTCTCCCCGTACGTCCTTCTCCCGGCGCGTCCGCCACATCCCCCAGGCGGTCCGGAGCATTCCGAAGGCGAGCCAGGTCAGATAGCCGGCGCCCGCGTACTTCACGATCCCGAACAGCACGGCGTTGGCCTGGAGCAGCGAGGCGACCCCCGCCGCGGACAGCGTCATCAGCACGGTGTCACCGCACCAGACTCCGGCCGCCGCGGTGTACCCGGCCCGCACTCCGCGCCGGGCGGCGACGGACAGCACGTACAGGGAGTTGGGCCCGGGGAGCAGAACGATGAGGACGAGTCCTGCCAGATAGGTGGGGAGATCGATGACGCCGAACACGGAAGGAGTGTCGCACGGGGGTACGACACTCGGCTTTCGGATTTCGCGGGGCGAGACGGGCGGGTCGGTCGTCGCCGCGCAGGAGGCGGCCGACGGCGGCGAGGGAGAGGCGGCACCGATCCACCGGGGGACAGGCATGCTCCGGCCGCCTGTGCCCCGGTCACCCGTGCCCACGAACGACGCGGCTCAGAAGGCGTCCGAGGGTACGTACGTGCCCCACACCTCCCGCAGCGCGTTGCACACCTCGCCCACCGTCGCTCGGGCCTTGAGGGCCTCCTTCATCGGGTACAGGACGTTGTCCGTGCCCTCCGCCGCCTTCTTCAGGTCCGCCAGGGCCCCTTCCACCGCCGACTGGTCGCGCTCCGCCCGGAGCTCGGCGAGGCGTTCGGCCTGCCGGGTCTCGATCGCGGGGTCGACACGCAGCGGCTCGTACGGCTCTTCCTCGTCCAGCTGGAAGCGGTTGACGCCCACGACGACCCGCTCGCCCGCGTCCGTCTCCTGAGCGATGCGATAGGCGTTGCGCTCGATCTCGTTCTTCTGGAAGCCGTGCTCGATCGCCGACACGGCGCCCCCGAGGTCCTCGACCTTCCGCATCAGCTCCAGCGTCGCCGCCTCGACCTCGTCCGTCATCTTCTCGATCACGTAGCTGCCCGCGAAGGGGTCGACCGTCGCCGTCACGTCCGTCTCGTAGGCCAGGACCTGCTGGGTGCGCAGAGCCAGGCGCGCGCTCTTGTCGGTCGGCAACGCGATCGCCTCGTCGAAGGAGTTGGTGTGCAGCGACTGGGTGCCGCCGAGCACCGCGGCCAGCCCCTGGACCGCGACCCGGACCAGGTTCACCTCCGGCTGCTGTGCCGTCAGTTGCACACCCGCCGTCTGGGTGTGGAAGCGCAGCATCATCGACTTCGGGTTCTTCGCCCCGAACTCCACCTTCATCACCCGCGCCCAGATCCGGCGGGCCGCACGGAACTTGGCGACCTCCTCCAGGACCGTGGTCCGCGCCACGAAGAAGAACGACAGCCGGGGCGCGAAGTCGTCCACGTCCATGCCCGCCGCGACCGCCGTACGCACGTACTCGATGCCGTCGGCCAGCGTGAACGCGATCTCCTGCGCGGGAGAGGCCCCGGCCTCGGCCATGTGGTAACCGGAGATCGAGATCGTGTTCCACTTCGGGATCTCGGCCTTGCAGTACTTGAAGATGTCCGCGATCAGGCGCAGGGACGGCTTCGGCGGGAAGATGTACGTCCCCCGCGCGATGTACTCCTTCAGGACGTCGTTCTGGATCGTGCCCGTCAGCTTGTCGGCCGAGACGCCCTGCTCCTCCGCCACCAGCTGGTACAGGAGCAGCAGCAGGGCGGCCGGCGCGTTGATCGTCATCGAGGTGGACACCTTGTCCAGCGGGATCCCGCCGAACAGCACCCGCATGTCGTCGACCGAGTCGATGGCGACGCCCACCTTGCCGACCTCGCCGTGCGCGATCGGCGCGTCGGAGTCGTGACCCATCTGGGTGGGCAGGTCGAAGGCGACCGACAGGCCCATCGTGCCGTTCGCGATCAGCTGCTTGTAGCGCGCGTTCGACTCCGTCGCCGTACCGAAACCGGCGTACTGACGCATCGTCCACGGACGGCCCGTGTACATGCTCGGGTACACGCCGCGCGTGAACGGGTACGCCCCCGGCTCGCCCAGCTTCCCGGCCGGATCCCAGCCCTGAAGGTCATCCGGCCCGTACACCGGCTCGATGGGCAGTCCGGACTCCGACTCGCGCGCCATGGTGTGTGCCTCCGCGTTGCTCATGCCCCGGCTCGGTGGCCCGGCCTCGTTACTCGCCAGTACAGACGACCTCGCGACGGACTGTAGCGGCGGGCGTGCGACCGGTGGAGTACCGCACGTTGGGACCTTGCTCACAACCATGCCCCGTAGTTCGACGGCGGTCACGCGCGGGGAACATCTCAGGTGACGCGACCGGCCCACGAGGACCGGCGAGACGACGGGGGTGCAGATGCGTACCAAGGGCATGGGAAGATCGCTGATCGCAGTCGCCGCGGGCGTGGCGCTCGCCGCTGTCACCGGGTGCGTGGCACAGCCCGTGGACGCGAACGACGGCGGCGGAAAGCACCGTTCCCCGGTGCACATCGAGATTCCGCACACATCGTCCGGCACCGGCGCGACGAGCGCCGCGCCCACCCCGAAGCCATCTCCCGCCGTCCTGTGGGCGCCTGGCGCCTCCGGCCCCGGCGTGCGCGAACTGCAGGCCCGGCTGCGCCAGGTCGCCTGGCTGTTCGACGGCCCGACGGGGACGTACGACGACCTGACCGAGAACGCCGTCAAGGGTTTCCAGGGCAAGCGCGGGCTGCCGCGCACGGGCCGGGTCGACTCGGTCACCTGGCAGCGGTTGCTGAAGATGACGCACGAGCCCGGCAAGTGGGAGTTGTATCTGATGGGCGGCCAGCCGGCCGCCGCCCCCGACGCGCGTTGCATGACGGGCAGGGTGCTGTGCATCAGCAAGACGAGCCGGACACTGCGCTGGATGGTCGACGGACGGACGGTCTCGACGATGGCGGTGCGGTTCGGTGCGCAGTACACGCCCACCCGGGAAGGTGTGTTCCACATCTACTGGAAGTCGCGGTACCACGTGTCCACGCTCTACCACTCGCCCATGCCGTACGCGATGTTCTTCAGCGGTGGCCAGGCGGTGCACTACTCGGCCGACTTCGCGGCACGCGGATATGCGGGAGGTTCGCACGGGTGCGTGAACGTACGGGACGAGGCTGCGATCTCGGCGTTGTTCTCCCGGGCGAGGACCGGGGACAAGGTCGTCGTCTACTGGTGAGAGCGGGTGCGGGGCGCGGGCGGGACCGGGGGAACGTGTCCCGCCCGCGCCGATGTGCACCGAGCCGTGGGTACGGGGGGAACCCCGGCTCTGTGCGACGGCCGATGACCAGTCGGCTCACTCAGTACTGCGCCCTGGCGCCCGAAAGTGTCACACCCCCCAGGAGGTATCTCCGAGAGCCCATGAATCCGCAGGTCAGCAGGGGCGCCGAGGGGGCGGTTCCGGGTCCCGGCCCCCGACGGCCGAGCGTCGGGCCGCAGCTCAGTGCGCCTTGGCGGTGCCCGGCGCGCCGTGCTGCGGGCGGGGCGACGGTGCCTCGCCCGGCGAATCCGGTGCCGGGACGTGGGAGGTGGCCGGCGGGAAGGGCGCCGGACCGATGTCGCCCGGTCCTATGTGACCTTCGTCGTCACCGCCGTGGTCGCCGACCCGGTCACCCTCGTCGTTGCCACGGTGGCCACGGCCGTCCCCCTCCTTGTCGGAGCCACGGGCGTCGCCGTCGTCCCGGCGGTCCTCGCCGCCCAGGACACCCTTGCAGAACGTCTTCACCCGGCCGCTGCCACCGGCCGCGTTCTCAAGACTGCGCAGCTGCCGCGCGCCCAGTTCTCTGCCGTCGGCCATGGCGCGGCAGGAGGAGCGCACGGCGTTCCACCACTCCCGGCTCCGGCCCGCGGCGCGGTCGCGGGGGGAGCGCGACCGGCCGGTCGCCGTGGAGCCGGCGCCCGCCTCGTCCCGCGAGGAAGTGCCCTGCCCGGGCGTGCCGTTGGTGTCCTCGGGCGTCGGCGAGATGGAGCCGCCGGTCGCCGCCCCGTCGGGCGTCGGGGTGAGCAGCGGCTTGTGCGGGGTCACGGCCGCCGACACGGACGCGGCGGGACCCGGTTCGTCGAACGGCGTGGGCAGCGCTCCGGTTCCGGCCGCCACCGCGACACCGCCGATCATCGCGGCGGCCACCGCCGCGGCCAGACCGAAGTGCACGGGGCGCCACCGACGGGCCTTGCGCCCGTCCGCGGCCGCCCGCCCGAGGCGCACCAGCCCGGCGTCGCCGGACGAGGCCGCTGAGCACCGGGAGGCACGCCCCCCGACCGTCGCACGCTCACCGTCGCGGTCCGTGCGCGCCGCCCGGAAGGCGGCCAGGGCGGAGGCCTCACCGGGCAGTTCGCCGCTCGTCGGCGGGGGTGGGGAGGCGAGTTCGGCGAGGGCCTCGGCGAGCCTGGCGGCGTGTGCACGCGCAACGTCGTCGACGGCGTCCAGCGGCTCTCCGCGCAGCAGATGCTCCGCCGCGTCACTGTCCAGCCACCTGTACTGCTCGTCGGCCATCACATGTCCTTCTGCGTCCGCGAACGCATATGCGTCACACCGCCGGACGACACCGCACGCCGGCGCGCATCTCGCGGGGGAGGCAGGGCGTCCAGACCGCCCACCGATTCCGGATCCGTCTCCGTGCCCTGACCGAGCAGCTCCGCGAGACGTTTGAGGCCGCGGTGCGCCGCCGTACGGACGGCACCGGGACGCTTGCCGAGCGTCTCGGCGGCGCTCTTGGCGTCGAGGCCCACGACCACGCGCAGCACGACGGCCTCCGCCTGGTCCTGCGGGAGCTGGGCGATGAGGGAGAGGGCACGTCCGGTGGCCAGCGCCTCGATGGCCTCGCCCGCCGTGTCCGATCCGGAAGGCTTCCCGGTCAGTTCCGTCTCGTCGCCGCCGATCGCGGGCCGGCGCCCGCGCATGCGTATGTGATCGAGCGCTCGGTTGCGGGCGATCCGGGCCGCCCAGCCACGGAACCGGTCGGCGTCGCCGCTGAACCGATCGAGGTCACGGGCGATCTGCAGCCATGCCTCCGAGGTGACGTCCTCGGCGTCCGGGTCGCCGACCAGTGTCCGCACGTATCCGAACAGGCGCGGATGCACGGCGCGATACACGGTCCGGAACGCGGTCTCGTCCCCGGCCTGGGCCGCAAGCACCGCGGCCGTCAGCTCCGCGTCGTCCCCCAGCACCTCGAACTGCCCCTCTGTCCGCCTGCGCCGACGCCGCATCCGCGGGCCGGGTCTCACTGTCGTGATTCCTCGTCGTTGACTGCGGTCTGAGGCCGCTCGTGGTCTGCGGCGGTCGCATCACCCGTTTTGCTGATCGTCCACGGTCGGTGCGATGGGCACGTTACGGCTTGAAACCGCTCCACGTCCACGTTCGTACAACGTGCAACCAACCCGTGACGCGATGAGGTGTGACAGAAAACGCATCCATGGCGCTGTAGAGAGTACGGGCCGCCGCGCGGCCCGTGCCGCGCGACGGCCGGGGCCTCTCCTGTGGGGGGTGGCGGCCCCGGCCGTTGCCTAGGCGGGCGGCTCGAGGGACTCACCCGTCGGCGGTGCCGCCCGCGGAGGTGGGCGGGTGCTCGCATTTCTGGCGGGGTGAAAGGGGTTGCCGGGCTCCGCGGCACTTTCCGTCGACAGCGGACGAAGCTACTTGTTCTTCCCGCTGCCCTTGTCGGCCGGCCCCTGCCCGTCGCCTGACGCGTCACCCGAGCCGCCCGTCCCGTTGCCGGGGCCCTTGCCCGTCCTGCCGGCACTGTCGCCGGACCTGCCGCTGCCGCCCGGCCCGTTCTGTGCCTTTGCCCGCGCCAGTTGCTCCGCGCAGTACGCGGTGACCTTGTCCTCGCCGCCCGCCGCCGTCACGAGCTGCTGCCAGGCCGTCGAGTCCAGCGCATTGCCGCGGCCCTTCACCTGCTCGTAGGCGCGGCAGTGAGCCTCGGTGTCCTGTGCGGTGACCGGCCGGTCCGTTCGCCCGGGGGACGCGGCGGAGGGCTCCTTGCCCGGCAGGGCGGACACACTCGTCGACGGCGTGCCTTCCCGGCTTCCACCGGCGCCGCCCGAGGACGACCCGGCCGAGCCGATCGCCGCGACCGCCACACCACCCAGGGTGAGGCTCGCGAGGATCACGGCGAGCGTCGTCCTGACGGGACGCCCGGCACGGCGCTCCTCGCGGACCCGCCAGTCGTCGCGGCGCCGGGTACGGGCCTTGTGGACCCCCGCGTCCCGGGCGTCCCGGAACGCGGCGACGGCACGCTGCTCGGCTCCGCCGTCGATGTCACCGCCGCGAATGGCGGCGGCCAGCGCCGTCTCCAGCCCGGCGGCGTCCGGCGCTCCCCCGGGGCCGGCCACGCCGCCGTCAGGGTGCACACGTCGACGGCCGGGAATCCCGTCGCCGCCCAACCGTTCACCCATGTCCGCTTCCGTTTCTGTCCGGCCTGTCAGATCCATCCGGCCCGCCAGGCCCGTACGGCCGTCCGTACGTCTGCCACTGCCGTCGTCGTTCACTTCGACTC
>NZ_JAYWVC010000123.1:0-25402 GCF_036281785.1 Streptomyces chiangmaiensis
TCTTGAGCCGGCCGTCCCACCAACGTGTGTCCGCGCCCGTACCACTTCAGAAGGGCTGCACAGTCTGTGAGCTGGGACAACGCTTCGTAGGGCGATCAGGCACCATCGGACCTTGTGTTCGTACGAATGCTCTACCTGGTCGCCACGCGGATCTTCGCGTGGCTGGTTCTGCTCTCCCGATCCTCCGCGGCGAAGGAGGCCGAGATACTGATCTTGCGACACGAGGTCGCGGTACTGCGTCGGCAGGTCGCGGCCCCCAAGCCCACCTGGCCCGACCGGGCACTACTCACCGCCTTCGCCCGACTCCTCCCGCGGGCGCTACGCCGGCATCGGATCGTCTCCCCCCGCACCCTCTTTGCCTGGCACCAACATCTGATCAAGAACAAGTGGACACAACTCGCCTCGCCGGGACGCCCACCGATACCCGAAGAGCTACGCGACCTGATCACCCGGCTCGGCACCGAAAACCCCCGCTGGGGCTTCCGACGCATCCACGGCGAACTCCG
The DNA here is from genome assembly GCF_036281785.1 of Streptomyces chiangmaiensis. Taxonomy (NCBI): domain Bacteria; kingdom Bacillati; phylum Actinomycetota; class Actinomycetes; order Kitasatosporales; family Streptomycetaceae; genus Streptomyces; species Streptomyces chiangmaiensis. The sequence continues at coordinate 507 of NZ_JAYWVC010000123.1, forward strand.
CCGCCTCGGGCACAAGGTCAGCCCGGCCACCGTCCGCCGGACCCTACGTGCCGCCGGTCTCGGGCCGGCCCCGCGCCGACATCCGGTGCGCGGTGAGTGGACCGTCTTCCTCAAGGCCCAGGCCCACGGCCTGCTCGCCACCGATCTCTTCCACGTCGACACGGTCGGCCTGCAGCGGCTGTACGCGCTGTTCGTCATGGAGGTCCGCACCCGCACCGTCCACATCCTGGGCGTCACCGCCCACCCCACCGCAACCTGGGCCACCCAGCAGGCCCGCCAACTACTCTGGCAACTCGGCGCATGCGCAAGCGAGTTTACGCACCTGGTCCGCGACCGGGACGCGAAGTTCACGGCCGCCTTCGATGCCGTCTTCGCCAGCGAGGGCATCAACGTCACCAAAATCCCTCCGCGCTCTCCCAACTGCAACCCCCACGCCGAGCGGTTCGTACGCTCAGCACGCGAGGAGTGCACCGACCGGCTCCTGCTCTTCGACCGCGGCCACGCCGAGAAGGTCCTCCACGCCTACGCGCGCCACTTCAACCGGCACCGGCCGCATCAAGGCCGCGGCCAACTCGCACCCCTGAACGAAGCCAACGTCATCCCACTGCCACCAGCCCGGATCGAACGCCGGCAAGCCGTCGCCGGACTGATCAACGAGTACCACCGAGCCAGCTGACCGTCCCGCAAAGCTGCAGCTCACAGGCTGTGAAGGCATTCTGGAGCGGTACGGGGGCGCTTCGACAAGGGTTGGGCGTCTTATGGGGAGTGCCGCTCAGCGCGAGTTCAGCGCCCTCAGCGCCGCGTTGATCACGTTCTGGGCGTCAGCGCCGTAGACCGCGGACTCCTGCAAGGTCTTCCAGACGCGCAAGTAGGTGGCGATGCTGTCGGAGTCGTCGACCCACAGCTCTGCGTGCCAGGTCTCTACCGTCACTAGTCGCTCATCATGGATCCAGAACCCCCCAGTGGGCGGGAGCTTCAACGATGCACCGAAGGGGATGACCCCCAGATACACGGTGTCCATCCCCAGAATTCCGGAAAGCCTGTCGAGCTGGCCAAGCAGCACGGAGGGCGGGCAGATCAGGGAGTGCAGCGCTGCCTGGCCGATCAAGATCCGGAACCGCCTGTGCGAGTCGTAGAGCAGTTCCTCCCGACGCATCCGGGCACGCACTGCCTCTTCGGTGTCGCGCTTCGAGCGCTGGAGTTCGGCGTAGCGCATGAAGATCGACCGCGCATACTCGGCGGTCTGGAGGATGCCGGGGACCGTGACGCTCTCGAAGCCGTGGACTATGGAGGACCGCTGGTACTCGGATGTGATTGTCTCCTGCACGGGCTGGTGCCCTGCCGCGAGTTGTCGGCGCCATGACCGGATATGCGATTCAAAGCCGCGCAGCCGGGCGAGGAGCTCGTCGTAGACCTCCGGCTGCCCAGTTGCTTCGGTCCACAGCTTGAGGTCTTCGGGTGTCGCCGTCTGCCTACCGTTCTCCAGCTTGCTGACCTTCGACTTTGGCCAGCCGTGCTGTTCGGCGAGCTGAGTACCGGTGAGACGGCCCCCAGGTGCTGAGAGCCGAAGCTCCCGAAGGCGTACGCCTAGAGCCTCGCGCGCCTTCTGGTAGTCCGTGCTCACTGGTACCCAGCCTGCCTATTCCTCCTTCGCGGGCAGCAGGGCCGCGAAGCGCTCGCAGTGGATAGCGTGATGCATCGCGGCGTCACGCAGCATGGAGTACCGGACCACCTCGGCCGGCTCTGTGATCAGTTCGACGCCGACCAGGTTGTCGTCGGCGTCGAAGTTGAGCTGGGCGACGAGCCGCGAATCGAAGATCCAGAAGTCAACGTCTCCGAGTTGCAGCTCCTCGGCGTCGGCCCGCCACAGGTTGCGGATGTCCTCGCCCAGCTCGGTGTTCCTCTCCGCGTTGACCATGAGGTAGCGCTGGCCGGTGGTGGGCGGGCTGTCGACGATGCGCACGCGGCCGACTGTCTTGCCGTCCGCAACCTGGGCCCGGATAGTGCGGCAGTACCACGTGTCCATGTCCCAGGTGACGTTGCCGCTCTCAACGAACTGCGCGTACGCATCCGTCGCTTCGTCCGACGCGTAGCTACGGCGCGTCTCCAGGCGCCAGGCCGAGTGCTTGAACTTCTCGAAGAGTCCGTTGAACACAGCCAGGTCGATGATCTTCGCATCGCGCACCATGTCCTTCGGCCCTCAGTCCACGAGGAGTTCGCGCGGCACGACGATCGGCGTCTCGCCATCGCCAAGGTGCTGAAGCTGGGTGATGTCCTTCGGGTCTGTGAGGGGCGGCCCGTGGACGATTACCTCTCCGGTGTCGAGGTCTTCGTGGATGGCGGGGCATCCGGTGTCTCCACTGCCCGTGCCGTTGAAGCGGATCCGTCGCGTCATGACCAGTTCCTTTCGCCGGGGACTGCCCGGGGTCATCATCGTGTCGCGCACGATCGTCTCTTCTTCCTGTGCTGGGTGAAGGCGCTATGCGTCTGCCTGTCGATGTGGCTGCGGGGGTGTCGCGCGGGTCGCTGACCGCGCTGGGACGCCTCGCCGCGCGGGGACGGTGTGGGTGCGCCGCGGGCGCCTCAACCGGGCCTGGGCCGTCCACCAGCGTCCCGGCCCCCTGTCGGCGGGCGTGCATGCTCTTGAGCAGCCGGGCATGGTGTGGGGATGATGACACGGAGGGCCCTGTGTGAAGGGGGCACCGGCATGAGTCCCGTGCACGACGACACCCATGTTGACGCAGACCGGCGGCTGAGCGACGCACAGCAGTCGGACAACCTGCGGACGTTTGTGGGGGCGGCTGCCCGGCACAGTGGGGGCACGGTCACCGACCGTGTGCATCTGCGGATCACCCGGGATATCGCGGAAGGGTTCGCTGCTCACAGCGCTCAGGGCGGGGCTACGAAGACCCAGGTGTGGGAGTGGATCACGCAGCACGCCTCTCCCGCCTATTCAATGGAGGCATTCGAGTCCCGGTGGGAGGTCTTCGAGAGCGAGCGGCTCATTCGTCCCCACCGGTCCAAGAAGCACCAGCTGCGGCACTCCTTCCATCCGCTCGGCACGGTCTTCCTCATGATCTGCGACCGGCTGGACAGCCGCGGCGGCATCGACGAGCTGATCGCCCTACTGGACCGTACGCAGGAACTTCTCGACCGCAACCACGCCGACCGAGAGGCGGTCGCCCACAACATCGTGTTCTGCCAGTGGGTGTTCCAGACATTCGCCGTGCAGCTGGAAGCGCTGGTCCTCGACGGGACGCTGAAGGAGCTGATGGAGGACCAGTGGCAGTACCACCATCAGGACCTGGACCAACGGGTCCTACGCCTGAATCACGATGTGAACCGCCACTTCCCGAAGGACGTCGACCTCGCCCACAAGGCTTTCGTCATGGTCGAGGCCGAGCAGCGATACGCGCACTGGGCCGCACAGGCTCTGCTGCGTGTGCTGGACCGCGCCGGGACAACGCTGGCCTTCGATGTCCTGTCGGCCGAGGAGTACCTGGAGGCCGCCCGGAACGCCCCGGCGGAGCAGCTCGCGGAGGCCGGCCTCGCGCTGGTGGCGGACGCGCCGCAGGTGTGGCTCGACGCCGGGGCTGTCGTGGACGCCTTGGAGGCGTTCGTGCCTCGTCACCGGGTGCGCTACCGGCCCCCGGTGCCCAAGGGGTCTGCCGACCGGGATCCGTTCGGCGCGGTGGCCGAGCGCGCGGCGCAGGAACGGGCACGGCGTGAGCGGGCTGCCGACCGCATGCTCCTGGAGCAGGACCGGGCCGAGATGACGGAGGAGTTGCGTCGCTCGCGGTGGCCGCGGGCCGTCCGGCTCCTTACCGACCTGATCATGCTGGATGCCGATCCACACGCCCCGTACCGGTTGGAGATGGGCACCGAGCTGATCATCGACCGCGAGGCGTGGGTGACCCACCTGCACCCGGTCACGGTGCACCGTACACACACCCCGGCGGTCCCTCGGTCGCCGGCCCTGGTGGCAAGCGAGCAAGGTGATGAAGAACCCTGACGCGGCGCTGGTCCTCGCCGCCGCCCGGGCAAGCGGCGCACTCCCCCCTGACCGTCTTCCGGCGAGCCTTGTGGCGCAGGCTGACGAGGTGGCTCATGTCGCAGGGCGCAGTCTGGTGGAGTGCGACTGCCCGTGGTCCGCACCGGCCGGTGCCGTCGGCCCTCCGGGCCCGCCCGGCCGTGCACTCGTGCTGGGCTGGTCGGAGACTCCGGTTCCCGAGGAACTCGGCACCTACCCCGTCACCCGGCTCACCCCGACCCAGACGATCACCTTTGCCCTGTGTCTGGCCCAGGCATGGCCGGACCCGAGCATGCCCGTGTACCCGGGCCGTCCCTTCGAGCGAGCCGAGATCCTGGACATGGCCGGTGACATCGGACTGGATGTGAACTTTGCCAAGGCCGCGCTCGACGGCGAACTGCAATGGCTGTTGCTGATCGTCCGCGAAGGTCGCCGGCTGCGGCTGGGGCCGGCGGTGGCCGCGCTGCCCGACACCTTCGCCGAGACCATGCGGCGCTTCCACAACCTGCTGCCGGGCCCCGACGTTGCTCCGCCGATGTGGGAGGACGAGGACGCGCCGCCGATGTGGGAGGACGAGGATGAATGAGGCGCCGCTCTCCGACCACGACGAGGCACAGGTCCAGGCCGTCGTCGCCGCGGTGGAAACCACCGACGGGCTCGTGCCCCGCGAGGCGTTTCCCGCGCTGCAGAGCGATGCGCTGCGGGCGGTCGTCGCCCGCCGCCTGGCCGCGCTGGGTCGCGTGTTGCTGATCCGCGAGCACCACGGGACGAAGGGCTTCACCAGCGGCTACGACGACAGCGTGGCCGAGCGCCTGGCCGCCGAGGGTATCGGCGTCCTGCCCCCTGTGGACAGGGCGGTGCTGGTGTTGGTGCTGCTGCGTACAGTGGCGGTTCCCAGAGCCCGTGGCGTGCACGGCTCGGCTTCCTGGCTCACGGACGGGCCGGGTACCAGCGTCGAGGAGCTGTACGCCAACCCGCACTTCACCTATGAGCAGCTCCGTCCGGCGGTACGCCGTCTCAAGGCACGCCGCCTGCTGCGGGAGGGCTTCCACCGCACCCTGCTGCCCGGCCCGGCGCTGCTGCGCCTCACCGACGCACAGTCCGCCCGGCTGTGGGAGGACCTGGTACTGGTCACCCGGCCCGACTCCATGTACGCACGGGCCATCCGCCGGCGCCGCCAGGAGCAGCCGCATCCCGGCCGCCGACCCGGCCCCTCGCGCGAGACAGCACCATGATCACGCTCACCCCGCCGCACCAAGCGCTGCCCCCGGACGATGCCCCCATGAGCCTGGGGATCATCGGCGACCGGCAGCTGCTGTGCGTCCAGACCTTCGACATCGCCCGGCATCCCTCCACCGCGGTCGGGCTCATACCCGGCTGCTTCGTCGCCGTCTCCGGAAAAGGGCCCAGGGATGCGAACGAGTCCGGGAAGACCAGCTGGCTGGCGTCCGTCGCCCTGCTCCTGGGCGATCCGGAATGGCGGATGCACAGCAGCGGTCCGGCCACCGTCGCGGATCTGCTCTTCGAGCCGCAGACCGCCGGGGTGGCGGCCCAGGGCTACGCCCCGGCGACCAGCGGCTACATCGCCGGGCTCTTCGCCGCCCCGGACGACGTCGCCAGCACCGCCCATACCGTATGGATGAAGCTGTCTGCCACCCCGACCTATGTCGAGGTCCGGCACGCGCCCGGCGTGTACCTGGCCACCGCCCAGGACGACGACGAACGCCACCATCAGGCCACCGAGATCTACCGCGGACTGCCCTCGGCGTCCTCATTGGGAGCCACCCAGTACGCGACCGCCCTGTACGGACCCGTCCCCCGCTGCCTCGCCTCCTTGACCTCCCGGGGCAAACGGCGCGGCGGGCCGTCACTGCTCAAGCTCGACACCGGCCTGTTCACCCCCGCCGGCATCGGCACCGCACTGATCGGGCTCACCGGCCGCGCTTCCCTGCTCGATACCGACGCCGCCCTACGCCATGACCTGAGCGAAGCGGGGCACGAGCTGCAGACCAGCCAGACGGAGGACGCCGACAGTCACGCGATCGAGGAACGAACCCTGCGCGCCGTCACCCAGCGCAGCAGCGCACGCGAGGAACTTGCCCGCGCTCAGGACCTGTGGGCCCTCCACTACGCCCGCGGGCTGCTCGACGCTCTTGAGCGTGCCGAGCAGCTGCAAGCGGCGCTGGACGATCAAGCCGAGACGCTCGCGCGAGCCCGGGACGAGCGTGCCTCAGCCGAAGCCGTTCAGCACGCGCTCGAGGACCCTACCCGCCTGGGGCACCAGCGCGACGAGGCCGAACTCGCCAAGCAGACCGCCGAGCGGCTGCTGGATCAGGCCCACGACGACGAGTGCAGTGCACGTCACCGGCTCGCCTCGCACAACCAGGCACTCCAAGAAGCCGAGGACGCTGCGGCCGGGGCCCGGGGGGATCTCGACGATGCCTGCCTCGAGGCGCAACGGGCCCATCAGCGCACGGTCGCCTGCGAGGTCCGCGTGGCCGAGGCCGGCAAGCGGCTTCAGGACGCCCGCGACGACCTCTCCCAGGCCGAAGAAGGACGCTACGGCGCCGCCGGACGGACGATCAGCACATTGGGCAAGGCAGGAATCAGCGCCACGGGCCTGCTCGACGGGCTCGGCCTGCCCCGCGCGGAGCGCTCGGCATGGGAGCCGCGCCTGGCGCTGTACGGCGACGCCGTGTGCATCAGGTCATCCGACGTCCCCGCCGCCCGCAGAGCCCTGGCCGACCAGCCGGGCGCCGTCCTGATCGCCGTACACGATGATACGGAGGGACATGGCGGCGACCCCGTGCGGGGCTTCCTGGATGCCCTGGCCACGCGCATGCGCCTGGAACACAACCCGGACACCGCGGTCGATGACGCCCTCGACCTGTGTGTGCTGGGCGGGTTCACCGAACCGTTCACCGGCCGGGCCGCCCTCGTCGACCGCCTTCGCACCGAGGTGGCAGGGGCCGAACAGGACCTCGCCGCAGCGCACCGGCTGTGTGACCAGGCCAGGGAAGCCGAAGCGCAGAGCGACGAACTGGTCCGCCGCCTGCAGGCCATCGCTCTCGCCGCTCACCTGCGGTCGCAGCGCCCCGCGCTCGAACGCGAACTCGCCGCTCTCCAGCGCAGGACCGCGGGGCGCAAGCAGGCAAGGGACGCCGCCGGGAGCGCCCTGCAGCAAGCGGTCGTCGCCCACGCGACCCGCGCTCTGCAGCACGCCCAGGCCCAGAACGTGATCGACAGGGCCCGGTCGGTCGAACGGCAGGCCGCCGAACAACACGCGGCCCTGGAGAAGCAGATCGCCGCTCTCGACATCATCTACTGGCAGGAGCGCGGCGGCAGCCACGAAGCCGCCCTCCGCGCCCTGCGCCGGCCCACGACCTCACCCCCGGTCGTGGGCGGGCAAACCCCGCAACTCGAACGCCGCACCGAGAGCACCTTGCGCCAGCGGGCCGGCCGTCACCTCGACCACGCTTTCGAAGCGGTCGCTATCGACACCGAAACCGGTGCAGGCGCGCCGACCACCGCACTCCAGGATGCCGTCCGGCGCCGCAGCAATCTCGGTGACGACAGTGCCGGCCGCCCGGTCGCCGATGCCACCGCGTTCGAAGCGCCCGCCCGAGCTCTGCAGGACTGGCTCGACCGCTTCGCCGAGTCCGACGCCTCGGCCGCCCAGCGCATCGCCGCCGAGCGCGCCGAGCGCGCCGACCGGATCGCCTTCGCCGAGCAGAAAGTCGCCGACCTTCGCGAAAGCCTGCGCACCATGCAAGGCAGCATCGCCCTGCGGCTCGAACAGGCCTTGGAGGACATCGAAGACGCCCTCGCCACGCTGAACCGCGACGCCGGCCTGTACGGTGCCGAACTCCACCGCGCGCTCACCCCGCCGCCCTCCCTGCAGGACGTGTGGCGCTGCGAAGTGACACCGTACTGGCGGCGTAGTCCCCACGGTCCCCTGCTGCCCTACGACAACATCACCAACTCGGCGCAGGAGAAGCTGTTCTCCATCCATCTCGTCCTGGCCGCGCTCCTCGCCTCGCCCCATCCACGCGGCCGCGTGCTCATCCTCGACGAACTGGGCGATTCCCTCGGCACACACCATCGCCAGGAGGTTCTCGGAGCCCTGGCCAGGAGTACGCGGGAATACGGCATCACGGTGCTGGGCACCTGCCAGGAGTCGATGCTGGACGACGCCGCCGAACACTGCGGCGAACTCCTCTACTTCACCTATCCCAGCCACACCGAGGCGCTCAACGCCCCCACCCGCATGTTCGGCTACGACGCCAACGGCGAGCGCGTCGAGCTGACCATGGACACCCTGCTGGCCGGGCGCGCCTGGTGGTGAGCAATGCGGCACTCGGGACCCGAACGGCGTCCGGCAAACATCCAGCGCCCGCACCGGTGGTCAGCGTTGATATGTGCCCACGAGCGTGCCACTCGCCAACTCCCGGCCCTGCACGGCACGATGCACTGCGTCGGCTGTCGGCCGGCCGTGCAGGGGAAGCGGCTCCGACACGGCCCACAGGCGGAAGAAGTAGCGGTGCGCCCCGTGCCCCGGTGGAGGCATCGGACCGCCCCAGCCGGTCCGGCCGAAACCGTTGGGCCACTCCTGACCGCCAGGGGGCGGCTCCCCTTGCGTCGTACCGGTACTCCCGGGATCGATACCGGTGACCAGCCAGTGCAGGAACGTCCCGCCCGGGGCGTCAGGGTCCTCGCAGAGCAGAACCAACTCTGACGTACCGTCCGGCACCGCCGACCAGGTCAGCGGTGGCGAGACGTCATCGCCCTCCCCGCTGTGGCGCCGAGGGATCGCCGCGTGGTCGTCGAATGCCACGCTCCTGAGCTCAATTCCAGTCATACGCGCGGCTCTACCCGGAACAGCGCGGCCAGCACCGGCCAGGCGCGCGAACACCCCATTTGGCCGAGTACGCCGACCAGCGCACCGGGAACCCGTAAGAGGGACCTGATACGGAGCACACGATGCCGACGAGAATCCTGCTCGAGGGGCGCCCCAGCTCGGGCAAAACGACCGTTGTCCGCCGCTTGACCGCCCTTCTGCGCACCCGTAGGGCTGTCGGCTTCACCACGGAGGAGATCCGGCACGGCGGTACCCGGAGCGGTTTCGCGCTGGAAACGCTTAAGGGCGGTCAGCGAGCCGTACTCGCCCATGTCGACTTCCCCGGTCCACCGCGGGTGGGCCGGTACGGCGTCGATCTTGGCGTCATGGAGCGGGTCGCGCTGCCGCCACTCAGGTCAGCGTTAGCGCGAGCCGCTCCTGGAGATGTCGTGCTGATCGACGAGCTCGGGCGTATGGAGCTGGCGTGCACCGCGTTCCAGGACACGGTCCGGTGCCTGTTCGAGTCCGACATCGACATCGTCGCCACAGTCCACGCGCACAGTGACCCGTTCACCGACGCCCCTCAAGCAGCGCCCTGACGTCACCCTCGTCCAGGTGACCCGGGCCAATCGGGACACCCTCCCCGAGGAACTCACCGCATCACCGCCTCCACGGCGCGCTTCCGCACACCCACAGACATCACGGCATTCCTTGCCCCACACACGACCTCAAGCAAGATCAAAAATGCGTGTTGATCATCTGCACGCCCTAACGGAGTCCTACTAGTGCTTCTGTACAGCGAGGGCCACTACTCGATCGCCCTCGACCACCGCGAGGTCGGAGACCCGATCGAGGATGTCCAGGTCGGCCGATGAGCGGCCGACCTGGACACCGGGATCAGGCGAGGTCGAACCGATCGAGGTTCATGACCTTGTCCCACGCGGCCACGAAGTCGCGCACGAACTTCTCCTTCGCATCGTCGCACGCGTAGACCTCCGAGACGGCTCGAAGCTGGGAGTTCGACCCGAAAACGAGGTCGACGGCGGTGGCGGTCCACTTGACCTCGCCGGTGGCACGGTCCCGACCCTCGAACACGTTCCCAGCCGAGGCGGATGCCTTCCACTCCGTGCCCATGTCGAGCAGGTTCACGAAGAAGTCGTTGGTCAGCGTCTCGGGCCGGTCGGTGAAGACGCCGTGTTGGGATTGCCCGAAGTTGGCATTCAGGGCCCGCATGCCGCCGATCAGAACCGTCATCTCGGGAGCGGTCAGCGTCAACAGGTTGGCCCGGTCCAGCAGCCGGGTCTCTGCCGGCAGCTTCTCCCCGGCTCGGAGGTAGTTGCGGAACCCATCTGCGGTCGGTTCGAGCACGGCGAACGACTCCACGTCGGTTTGCTCCTGCGAGGCGTCCGTACGCCCCGGCACGAACGGGACTGTGATGTCGTGCCCGGCGTTCTTCGCCGCTTGCTCGACGGCCGCGCACCCGCCCAGGACGATCAGGTCAGCGAGCGAGACCTTCGTTCCGCCGGACTGTGAGAGGTTGAATTCCTGCTGGATCTGCTCAAGGGTCTGCAGCGCATTGGCCAGTTCGGCCGGGTTGTTGACCTCCCAGTTTCTTTGCGGCGCAAGGCGGATCCGCGCCCCGTTGGCCCCGCCACGCTTGTCGGTGCCGCGGAAGCTTGCCGCCGACGACCAAGCGGTGGAGACCAGCCGGGAGATGGACAGTCCCGATGCGAGGATCTTGCCCTTGAGGGCAGCAATGTCCGCCTCCGCGATCAGCTCGTGATCGACTGTGGGGACGGGGTCCTGCCACAGCTGCGGCTCCGGAACCCACGGGCCGAGGTAGCGCGAGATGGGTCCCATGTCACGGTGCAACAGCTTGAACCACGCCTTGGCGAACGCGTCGGCGAGCTGGTGCGGATTCTCGTGGAAGCGCTTCGTGATCGGCCCGTAGATCGGATCCAGCTTCAACGCAAGGTCCGTCGTCAGCATCATGGGGGCGTGCCGCTTCGACGGATCATGAGCATCGGGCACAGCGCCCTGGGCCGAGGCATCCTTGGGAGTCCACTGGTTCGCACCGGCGGGGCTCCTCGTCAGCTCCCATTCGTACTCGAACAGGTTGTCCAGGAACCCGTTGTCCCACTTCGTCGGCTCGTTGGTCCATGCGCCCTCCAGCCCGCTGGTGAGCGTGTCGGAGCCCTTGCCGCTGCCGAAGGTGTTTTTCCAGCCGATGCCTTGCTGCTCGATGGGGGCAGCCTCGGGTTCCGGACCGATGTACTGGGGATCGACTGCACCGTGGCACTTGCCGACCGTGTGGCCGCCGACGATGAGCGCAACCGTCTCCTCGTCGTTCATCGCCATACGACCGAAGCTCTCTCGGATGTCCCTGGCGGCAGCCAGCGGATCCGGGCTGCCGTTGGGCCCCTCCGGATTCACGTAGATCAGGCCCATCTGCACGGCGGCGAGCGGTTCGGCGAGTTCCCTGTCGCCGCTGTAGCGCTCATCTGCGAGCCACGTGTCCTCGGGCCCCCAGAAGATCTGGTCGGGCTCCCAGATGTCCTCTCGCCCGAAGCCGAAGCCGAACGTCTTGAACCCCATCGATTCATACGCGCAGTTGCCGGCGAAGATCAGGAGATCAGCCCAGGAGATCTTGCGGCCGTACTTCTGCTTGATCGGCCAGAGCAACCGGCGTGCCTTGTCGAGGCTCGCGTTGTCGGGCCAACTGTTGAGGGGGGCGAAGCGCTGCGCGCCAGTGCCGCCACCGCCCCGGCCGTCGGCGATGCGGTACGTGCCGGCGGCATGCCAACTCATCCGGATGAGGAGCGGCCCGTAGTGGCCGTAGTCGGCAGGCCACCAGTCCTGCGACGTCGTCATCAGCTTGAAGATGTCCTGCTTCAGCGCGTCAATGTCGAGTGTCTTGAACCCTTCTGCGTAGTTGAAGTCCTCGCCCATCGGGTTGGAGAGGGGCGAGTGCTGGTGGAGAATCGAGAGGTCCAGCTGACTCGGCCACCAGTCCTTGTTCGTCCTGGGCCGAGTCGGCGTGGGAGTCGGGGAGAGGATTACTGGGTTTTCGCTTTCGCTGCCGGACATGTCGGGCCCGCTCTGTCTTGCCGTTTCGTTCTGATGGCTGGTTGCTCTTGACGTTGGTTGCTCTGGATCCAAGGCTGTGTTCCTGTTGGTGTCGAGCACTGCGTGTCCGCGATCAGCCGCCGGACGCGGCAGAAGTTGCCGCGACACTGTGGTGCGCATGTGCCGATAATTCATCCTCGCATCTCGGAAGACTCTCGGACAGCCTGCAGAGGTGCGCAGCGGAGGCGGACGGGGAACATTCAACTTGGAGCCCGCGTTCGGATTGATCAACGAGGTCTTGGCTGAAATCGCTGGTCACGGGCGCGCCCCAATTTTCGGCCCCCGCAGGCTGAGGCTGAGGGTGCGCGCAGGTATCTCACCCTTGGAAATCTATCCCGAACAGCGGGAATCAGATATTCTGATTCCATGAAGACGATGACAGCGACCGAGGTGTCGCGGAACTTCGCATCGGTCTTGGACCGTGCCGAGCACGGCGAGACCATCGTGATCACGCGTGGGGGGCGGCGGCTGGCCGTGCTTGGCCCGGCCTCGGCCGGTAATGGTGCCGCGCTGAAGGAGTTCCTCGCCAGCCACCGACCCGACCCGGCTTTCGCCGAGGACGTCGCCTCCGCCCGCGACCCGCTCTCTGACGAGATGAGCGCGACGTGGCCCGACGCCTGATCCTCGACACCGGCGTCCTCATCCGCGCCGAGCGCGGTGTGAACGACCTCGCGGCGCTTCTGGAGGGTGATGACGACGTGGCGCTCGCGGCCGTGACTGTAGCCGAGCTGCAGTTCGGCGTGGAGCTGGCCAACGACGCCAACCGCAACCAGCGCCAGGTATTCGTCGACGGCATGCTCGCGCTGGTCCCGGTGGAGGACTACACCGCCGACACCGCTCGCGTTCACGCCCGCCTTTTGGCTCATGTCCGCCGTGCCGGACAGCCACGCGGTGCCCACGACCTGATCATCGCAGCGACCGCTGCAGCGACCGCGCGCACGATCGTGACCAGCGATGCCAAAGCGGCCTTCGGTGACCTGCCCGGCGTACACGCCATCTCCCTCTGATCGCCCCCACAGGTGCCACGCTGCCCGCCACTCTGCTGCGGGGGATGACGCCGGTGAGCCTCTATGGCCGTGCTCCGTAGCGCCGAAGTGTCGGGTCACCAACCGGTTCACCGCAGGTCTGCGATGCGTCTCTTGACGGTCTCGTACCGCTGTGTACTGGCACCGAGCTGGAGGCTACGGATATTGTAGGGATGGCTACGGAGTGTTGCCGCGCCCTGGGGGTCATGAGGGGTCGCAGGTTCAAATCCTGTCGTCCCGACCTGGCCATGGCCGAGCGCTTCACGCTCACCACCGGCGGGCCCACCGAGTTCGTCCTCCAGGAGGTCACCCTGGCGCCGGGTCAGTGCACCGTGCCCTTGCCGGAAACCTCGTCCGCCCAGGTCACGCGGCGTGTTCGTACTCGTGGAGGATGCCGCCGAGGCGCTCGCGTCTGCGTATGTCGACGTGGGTGATCTGCTCTGGATCGTTGATCGCCTGGGGCAGGGGGTGCAGCGGTCGGGCGTTTGCGATGCCTTGATGCGGCCGATGGGAATTGTAAAATCGCTCGAACTCCCGCAGAGCATGGCAGAGGTGGCGCTGGTTCCAGATCAACGTGCGGTCCAGCAGCTCACGCCGACACGTCTGCACCCACCTCTCCATAATCGAGTTCATTCGCGGCATCTGGACTCCGGCGAGCACAACCTCGACTCCCGCCTCCTTCAGGATGGCATCGAACAGCTCAGGAAACTTGCCGTCCCTGTCCCGAATCATGAAGCGCGCTCGGCAACCCGCGTCCTCCAGGTCCATGACGAGATTCTTCGCCGCCTGGACCACCCAGACCGCGCACGGGTGCGCGGTCGCGCCCACAATCCGGACCCGGCGGCTGGCGTGCTCGATCACCGCGAACACGTACAACCGCGCCCCAGTCAGGGTGACCGTCTCGAAGAAGTCGCACGCCAGCAAGGCATCGGCCTGGGAGCGGAGGAAGTCAGCCCGCGTGCTCAAACCCCGCTCGGGCGCCGGGTCGACTCCAGCCTCCTTCAAGATCTCCCAGACCGTGGAAGCAGCCACCTTGATCCCCAGCACAAGCAGTTCGCCGTGCACCCTCCGGTAGCCCCACGTGGGATTTTCACGTGCCAGGCGCAGCACCAAGGCCCTGATCGAGTGGACGGTCCGCGTCCGGCCCGAGCGCTTCGGCCGAGACTTGTCCGCGTGGCGACGTGCGACCAGGTCGCGATGCCACCGAAGCACCGTGTCCGGTCGCACCAACAGCCGCAACCGACGCAGCACGTCCCGGGGGAGCTGGTGCAGCAAGGCGGCCAGGAACGCCCGATCGCTCGGCCGTAACCGCGGCCTGTCCCCGCCCAGTTGCCGCTCCAGCACCGTGATCTGATGGCGCAGCGCCAGGATCTCCACGTCCTTGTCCCGGTCACTCATCGGTAGCAAGCGCAGCATGGCAAACGCGTTCGTCACACCCAGATAGGCCAGTCGCAGCAGCACGATCGATCATGTTGCCGCGCCCATCGGCAACCGCGCCAGAGCGCCACCACGAGCGACCACCACCACGATCCCGTGCACCGTGCACACCGGCTCCCACCAGGGCGGATGAGGTTTTCGGGAAGGGCAGCGCCGCCGAGGCCGGAAGTGCATGGCGCAGGGTTTTGGTCAGGGGGAGGGCAAGGCCCCGCTGTCGGTGCCGAGGCTCGCGCGGTCGGCTGCCGCGCGACCGCTCGTCCAGCCTTCCCAGTCGCTGATGCCCGAGGACCGGGAGTAGGAGATCTGAGGGAAGATCCGTTCGGTCTCCTCCTCGACCGCCCGGTGGCGGGCGGCGAGGACGGGCAGCACCCCGGGCGTACCCGCACCTGCCCGCGCTGACGCTCCCGGGACATCCGACGCGGCCACCGCCGCGTCAGTGGCCTGTGCGGTCGCCTCGGTGAGCCGCTCGCCGATCCTGGTCGCGTACGAGGTCAAAAACGACTGGCGGAAGGACCGGGTACGACTGCCACCGCCCACATGCGTGCGTCCGCCCTCGGCCTGGAGGGCCGCGGCCACCTGGACCAGCAGCGAGGTGTACAGCAGCTCCACCGAGTCCAGGTCCGCCTCGAAGCCGATGACCGTGGCGAAGCCGAGGTTCTTCGACCATACCGAGCGGCAGCGATTGGCTTGGGCCACCACCTCGAGCAGGATCGCCTTGGGCTGTTCGTACGGGTTCTCCACCCCCACCCGGATACCGGCCGGGGTGTCCCGGCGTCCGCCGCGCGCGGCCAACAGGGCCTCGCTGATGCTGTGCTCGGACATCAGCTGCTGGGCCTTGGCGGTGAGCGCCTCGGCCTCCTGGGGGAACTCGGTCGACTCGGCCTTCGTCAGAAGGGCGCGGATACGCCCCAGTATCCGCGCCGCCTCAGGAGACGCGGGCCGGGCCGCCGCAGCGGTCGAGGAGGCGTTCGGCGGCGGGCACAGAAGCTCGAGAGCAGGCAGCCAGGACAGCAACCGCAGCAGCTCCATCAGGCAGCGCGCGACATCGAGATGGTCCGCCTTCTCACGAAGGGCCGCGCCGGGCAGCCACTGTTCGTCGGACTCCCACCACACGCGCGCCTCGAGCTCGTTCAGCTGCGCCGCCCAACGGTGGTCAAGCCCCCGGGCCGCGTACCGCCGCGCCTCTGCGGCGATCAGGTCCACCGCCAAGCGGCCATGACGGGGCTTCAGCTCCTTGCGTACGGCCCGTACGACGTCAGCCGGCTGCCAGCCGGCGCGCCACAGCGCACCGAAAAGCCGGTCGGTCATCGCGAGCACGGCCCGACTGAGAGCCGGCCTGCGCCGCTGGGCGGAGGCGAGCCAGGACGCGGCGGCGGCGATCTCCCGCTCGGCGTGTTCCTCAGGCACCTCGATCACCTCGTGGACCGCCCGCTCCAGCTCATCGGCGAGTGAGGGCGCGCGCGGCGGCGGCACAAATGCGAACGGCCCGTCCTGCGCACCGCCGCCGAAGGTGCCGCCGAATCCGAAGGCCGCCCCGGAGCGCGTCGACTGCCGCCGCTCCTGCCCCCGTGCCTGCTGGCGGCGCTGCTTCTGCTTCGCCTTGCGTCGTTCCTGGTTGCGCTTGCCCATTGGTGCTGTCGCCTTCCTGCCCGCGCGCCGTGTGGTCCCTCCAGTCTGGCAGGCGGCCGCACCACGCCGGCCGCCAGCGGCCCGGACACGCTCTTCTCTGTCACAGAGCCGCGAGAGACTCCACGTAACCCGTCCTGTCTGATGCTGCCGCCAGGTACACGCCTGACGGTTCGGGTACGCGGTCGGCTCCCGGTCCCGCTCCTGGGTGGGCCAGGGTGCCGTAGCGGGTGCCCGCGATGACGAATTCGTGCATGTGGTAGTTTTGCCAGCCCATGGTGGCCCGCAGCACGCCGTGAAGCCAGTCCAGGCGGATGCCGGCCGGGACCAGGAGTCGTCGCCGCACCGGGGGCTGATCCACGTCCGCGAGCTCAGCCGTACTCATGGGAGAAGAAGGACTCCAGTCGGCCCGAGACGGTGATGGCGTGGCCGATCCGGGGCAGGGCGTCGAAGAGCGCGCAGCTCAGCGCTTCGGGGTCCTTCAGGAGTCCGGGAACGGGGCCCGGCCGCTGCCCGCCAGTCATCCTCGCTGAAATCCACAGCGTTCATTCACGCCGACCGGCGACGCCGAACGTGAGCCAAGGGCATGGCCGTTCCGGTCTTCCCTACGCCGGTCAGGCCCTACAGAGCGGCGAGAGAGTCCAGATACTCCTTGAGGTCGAAACCGACCCCGCCCCTACCCACGGGAAGCTCGCGCACATGCGGGCCGAGCGCCCCCGCGAGGAGCTCCAGGACCCGCTCCCGGGACAGGCCGCGCGCCCGCAGCCGCTGGGCGCTCTCCCACACCTCCCGAGGCTGATCGGCCCAGAGCTGTTCGACGACATGGACGTGGTACGGGTACTCCGCCGGGTCGAGCCCGCGGGCCAGCAGCTCGCACAGCACAATCGCCTCCCGGTCCTTGGGAACGTCGGGCCGCTGCGCGTTCAGCCTCACGACGAGTTCCGGCGGAGTGCCCGGCTCGACGAGCCGCTCGCCGGGATATGGCACAGCGAAGCTCCGCCGTTCCAGGACCGCCTGGAGGACGTCGCCGTCGTGACCGTTCTCCTCCACGTCCGCGATGTAGGGGCGCCGGTCCGCTGCGGCCCGGGCCGCCGCGGCGATCCTGGCCGGGCCGATCGCCGCGAGCGCGCGCAGCAGGGCGTACTGCTCGGGCCCGCCCGTACGTTCCAGCGCGTCGACGAAGTCGAGCAGTACGTCGGACAGGACCGCCGTGTCAGGCATCCGGTGCTGGAACTGCCCGATCACTCCGCTGACGAAGCTCTCGGCGTGCAGCGCGTCCGGCAGCTGCGCGAAGGAGCCGCACTTCTCCGCCATCGTGGCCAGCGCGGGGGCCAGGGCCGGTACGCGCGGCGCGGATCGCGCGACGGCCGCCCGCGCCCGACGGGCGGGATTCCCGCTGCGGCGGGCAGCGCGAGGAGAGGAGGACGTGGATCGAGCACGGCGGCTTTTCCTGGAACTCACCCGGACAGCGTAAGCGCCCCGGGAGCGCCCCGGCCCGGACGCGACGCCACGGCGGCCTTCGCTCCCCTCCCCCGTGACTACCGTTCCGCCACCGGGAGTTCGGACTCGGCCCAGACGGTCTTGCCCGGGACGCCGACCCGCAGGAAGTATCAGCGGTCGCCAACCGGGCCACGAACTGCCGGTTGCGGCCCGCGTCGGCGCCTGCATCCAGGAGCGCGGCGGCCGGAAGGCGTTCAGTACGGGCGTCGGCGGCCTCCACCCGTACGGCCCTGGCATCGCCGGTCAGCCGAAGCCGGAAGCCCCGGCCGGGCGCATACCCCTGCCCCACCGCAGGCGGTGGGTTCGGCGACGAGCCGCGTCACAGTCTCGCTGACAGCCGAGTCGTACCCGTGCCCCACTCCTCGAAGCCCTCGCTGTCGTACGCGCTTTGATCCGACGAGAGCACCGGCTCGACCGCCTCCCGCCTGAAGATCACCCGCACCCAGTAAGGATCAAGCGTCCGGATTCCGGACACGCCGCAACGATACCAACGCCAACCCCCCGACCCGCACAGTCGCTCCTGACAAAACGTCAGATCATCCCGCGGGATTCAGCATGCGCGGCACGGATGTCCTTCCACCGCAAGTGACTGGTCACGGCGCACCCTCCCCCCCCGGTACGGATCTTCACGTAGTCCGCATACCGCTGCTCGGCCAGCGGAATCGCCTCCGCATACCACTCGGTCCAGCGGTTCCGCTCATCCCCCGCTACCAGCAGAACGCTCGATCGCCACGGGTCGAAGGCGAACAGAATCCGCAGCCCAGAGAGGTGATCGCCGGGTCGGCGTGTCAGACACCCCATGACGTTTGATGTCAAGCGGCATGGGGTGTCTGACCACAGGAGGGATGCGGAAGGATCCATCCGGTCGGGCGCTGGGGCCTCCGCGGTCGGCCGAGCGTAGCGGTCCTGTATCCGGTGGCTGCGCGGAGCCAGGCGCCGACAGTCCAGTCAGCTCAGGCGGCCCGGAGCGGTCCGGGCACGGAAGCCTCCCCGGATCAAGATTGCGTGGAGGCGTCGCCGGGAACCCCACCCGGAACGCGGGCTTCAGGAGCGGGACACGGTGATGCGGAGGCGCTCACGGACGCCCCGCGCGCGCTCTGGCACATCGGCACCGATCTCGGCCGCCAGCTCGTGGAGCGTGTCCAGGCCCGGGAGGTCGTTCAGCCCCTGCGTCACCAGTGCCCGCGCCTGCCCGAGGTCGCCGCGTGCGAGCGCGAGCCTGGCCCGGAACAGCAGCAGGTAGCCGCCGTCCAGCGCCGGGTGGACGGCAATCTTGTCGAGCAGATGGCCGGCGTCGTAGTCCGGCAGCCGCTCCAGCAGCATGCCGTGCCAGTCCAGCAGATCGTCGGCACGGCGCTTGCGCTCGTGCGCGGCGCCCGAGTAGCCGAAGCCGCGACGATCCGTCGCCCTCTGCTGCGTCTGAGCAACGCGGTCGAGGGCGTCCACGTACTGCTCTGCACATGCCACCCATGCGTCGGGAGCCGGGAGCAGTCGTTCGAGGACGACGGCCAGCTGCGTCTCCTGTTCCGGTATTTGGCCGAAGCCGCGGAGCGTCCAGCCGTAGCGCGACTCCCAGCGGACCAGTTGCGGCATGGCCCGCTGCGCGAACTCGACCTGGCCGTGGCGCTGCAGCATCGTGGCCCACAGCGCGGCGACGGCATCCGAGGCGACGAACTTCGCGGCTTCCATCGGATCATCGGAACGGAAGCACTGGTAGGTCTTGCAGTAGCAGGCCAGGTCGACGATCGCGGTGACCGCATCCTCGCCCGGACGCGGATCGTCGGCCGCGAGCGCCTCACGGGCCGCCTCGGCGTGGCGTCGGAATGTGAACCGCCAGCGGGACCGCTCGGTGGGGCTCACCTTGCGGTCGCCAGCGAGGTAGGAACCGGCGCGGGCCAGGCCTACGAACTCCTGTACGTGTGCCAGGACCTGTTGCGGGTCCACCGGCGCGCTCTTTGTGCGAGGCCTGGGCACGCTCGCCGCGGGCGCGATCTCCGCCTCGATCCGCTCACGCACGGGCGCGGCACCGCGCCAGTACAGGTTCCACAGCGCCTTCTTCAACCGCTCCTCGTCGAGGCCGGCCAACTGGGCGAAGAATTCCTCGCGGTTCATGCGGTTCGCTGCCATGGGCCGGGAGAATACCGTTCATCGCGCGGTCACGGTCGCGGTCGGGTCCCGGCGGTGCAATAGCGGGCTGACGACGGTCCGTGCGGGGACCGGGCGCACGGGCGGCTCTCGCGACCCTCGGAGAACCTGCACGTCACAGGTTATGGATGAGGTTTTCGGCACCCGCAGCCCAACTCCTGTGGCGTGTCTAGGACTCCTTCACCTTGCCGGTGGAGCGGATGCTGGCCGACGGTAGCTACCTCTCCCAACTCAACGGTGCGCGCGGGAAGCGGACCACGGTGCGGGTGATCGAGTACACGGTGGTGACCGCGCCCCTGGACACCGATGGCGTCAGCGAGGAGACCTCCGATACCGCAGCACCGCCATCGCGCGCTCCTGGAGCCGGCTCCACCTCAAGCTGGCCCACCGCTCTTTTGTTGGCGTGACCCCACCGGACCCGTACCTGTGCGCCCTGTTCGACCAGCAGCCCGACGAGGTCATGGCGACGCTCGACGGATGGCGGCCGGCAAGGGCCGGCCGCCCGTGACTGTCTTGTGCCGGGGTTCCGGCGTTCGCCCGCCGAGCCGGGGACCTGCTCGCTGACAGTTCAACGTGAGACTGCGCCAGTCCTGTCGGAAATGAGCCGCGGTGCGGGATGCTCGCTGAGCGCGCGGTGTGAGACCCGAGGTGCACCGGCAGACGGCGGACCCTCGGGGTTGGTCAGGGATTGGGAATACCCATGCTGTCGAAGCGCTGCATCAGCGAGGGTTTGCCCCGGTGTGCGGCTCGCAGTTCGCCGACTCGGCGGTCGAAGTCGGCGGTGCACCCGGTGCGGGTCTGAATGTCGCGGAGGTCTCGCAGGAGTGCGATGGCGGCGTCGTAGGCGGCGGCCTTCTTCTGGGCGATCAGGTCATCGATGTCACGCCACGCTTTGCCGGTGTTCCGCGCAAGCTGGTCCAAATGCGCCTCACGGGCCTCGGCAGCGGCGCGCGCCCGGGCCTGCTCGGCTGCGGCTCGGGCCGCCTTCTCGCGTTGCCGGCGCTCGGTGCGGTGACGGTAGGCGGCGTCCAGTAGCTGGGCGGCAGTGCGCCGCTTGGCTCCGGCATGGGGGCCGGGGGCGGTGGTGGCGCGATAGCGGGCCAGGAGTCGGTGGCTCGGCAGAGGAGCGGTGCCGAGCGCGGCCTCGAGCAGCAGGGAATCCTTCTCGGCGGCCGGGAGCGCGGCGATGAAGGCCGCCAGAGCTGCGCGGTCCACGGCGTCCGCGGTGGCCGACTCGCTGCTCTCGGCAGCGGCCGTCAGCAGGTCCGCATCGACGCACAGGAAATCGGCGAGGGCCCGCTGGGGGCCGGTGAGCGAGGCCAGACCCGCGGGGACGGGCGGCTCGACTTCGAGGGCGTATTCCTCCTCGTCGTCCTCAGCCAGTTCCCAGGCGGTGAGCCCGGCGAGCCAGGCCACGTAAAGCGGCCGCAGGTCGCCAGCTGCGAGCTCGGCGCGCAGCCCCACGAACGTCGAGAGCGCGTAGGACGTTTCGAAGTCCCACTCCTCGCCGTCCTCCGAGGACAGGGAGAAGTCGAGCAGTATGTGCCCGGAGCGGGTCCAGACGCTCAGCGACTCCTCCATGGCGTACTGGGCGGCCTTCTTGGCCGGGAGCACGCCGGCGGGCAGGCGCAGGACGAGGCGGCGGCTGCCCCAGTTCGCGTAGTACAGGTGGGCGTCGTAGAACTGCTCCACCAGTTTCGTCGTATCGCCGCGGAAGTCGCCCCAGTGGTACTCGTTGACGAAGCGGGTCGGGGTGATGTCGGCGCGGGTAGACAGCGCCCGTACCTGCCTGAGCTCCTCCTCGCTCAGCGGGCGGTCGACGGCAAGGAACTCGTAGTACTGGTACTCGCTCACGGCTCGGCAGCCTACCCGCGCCCTCGTGTGCTGGGATGGGTGGATGAGGGAGACGGCGACGCTGAGCGGGCTGGTTGACGGACTGCGGCGAGACAAGCGCCGCGGGCCGTACGCCGGTCACCGGGAGTACGTGCACACGGCATGGGCGGTGCACGAGGAGGCCGGGCGCCTACTGGACGCGGGCCACGCAGCGCTGGTGGCCCCTGAGCTGCGAAAGGCAGTCGAGCGAATCACAACGGCGCTGATGTATCTGGACGACTCCTCCGGCATGGCCGGGGATGTGCTGCGCGAGTTGACCGGCATGTACGCGAGAGCTTTGACCGCAGCCCCGCCCAAGAACCCGAAGACGCTGGCGAGCTGGATCGCCAAGACCGTCTTCGACGGCCCCGGCTGGCCTGACATCCGCCTGGCCGACTTCGCCGCCGCGCTCGGCGACGTGGGACAGGCGCACCTGGCGGACATGGTCGATACCCGCGCTGAGGATGTAGCCCTCAAGGACAGCTGGGGCACCGTCTACGGCGTCCGCCACCTGCGCGAACAACTCGCCGAAGTCTCCGGAGACACTGACCAGTACGTTGCCGTCCTCGCCAAGTTCCTGACCGGCCCTGACCAATATGTGAAGATCGTCCGTGCCTTGCGTGCAGCCAACCGGCCCGAGGAGGCCACCGACTGGGCCCGGCGAGGCGTTGCTGCCCACCCGGGCAGCCCCTACCTGCCGAAGCTGAACGACGAACTCGTCGACCTCCTCGTCGCGGCCGGTCGGCACGAGGAGGCACTCGCCGTGCACCGGGACGCCTTCGCGCGCACCACGGTCCTCGCCGCGTTCCAACCGCTCGCCAGGACCGCCTCCGAACTGGAGAGCCCAGACACCGTCACATGGGCTCTTGACCTGCTCCGCACTCGCGTGGCCGAGAGTCCCGCCTACGTCCGTGAGCTGATCAGCTGCCTGCGCGCAGCAGGACGATCAGAGGAGGCCTGGCAGACCGCTGTCGGCCATCTCGGCGAGTTGTCGAAGTACACCCTCCAGGAGCTCATCGAGGAGCGCCGCACGACCCATCCCGCCGACACGATCACCCCGTACCGGCGACTGGTCGACCTCTACCTGGCCGAGACCGGCAACAAGTACCGCTACCAGTACGCCGTCCGACACCTCAAGACGCTCCGAACCATCCACCGCGAACAGGGCACCGAAGCTGAGTTCGCCGCGTACCTGACCATCTTGCGCGACGAGCACCGGCGCAAGACCAGCTTTCTGACCCGACTCGACCAGGCCGGCCTAACCTGAGGTGACACCAGCCCAGGCCCCAGGCCACCGGAGGACATCCTGCCCGTCCTCACGGCTGGCCTGTGCGACCTGCGGTGACGTCCCCGCATTCGGTCGTGTCAAGGGACCTGATGTCAAGTCCCCTTCCCCCGTCCCGGTGAACCAGGCGCCTCGAAACGCGCCCCGTGCTCCGGCACGCTCGGACACTGAACACGTCATCCGGCCCCAGCACAACCTTGCCGGAGGTGTCCGACATGGCCCCAAGAAGCATCCAGCAGCCCCTGCCCGCATCCGAACCGCCCGCCACTGCCGGGGACACCCACACCCTGGACCACTGGATTGCCCGGCAGGCCATTGCGGCCACCGACAAGCCTGCGCCAACCGCTCTCCGCTTCGCCTTCTACGGCCGAGTCTCCACCGAGGACCACCAAGACCCCGCCACTTCCCGCGCCTGGCAGCTTCTTCGTGCGCAGGCGCTCACCTCCGGGTACGGGCGCATCACCGCCGAGTACTTCGACATCGGCCGCAGTCGGACAGTGCCGTGGGCCCGCCGCCCCGAGGCCGGCGCCCTGCTCGCGGCGCTCACCGACCCCGACCGCAACTTCGACGCGATCGTCATCGGCTCCAGCGAGCGCGCCTTCTACGGGAACCAGTTCACCGTCATGTCCCCGCTCTTCGAGTACTACGGCGTCACCGTGTGGATCCCGGAACTGGGCGGCGCCGCCGACAGCCACAGTCTCGGCGACGAGGAGCTCATGGTCCTGCTGGGCATCCTCGCGAAACGCGAGGTCGCTCGCGCGCGCATCCGTGCCCACACCGCCATGACCGTCCAGGCCCGCGACCAGGGCCGCTACCTCGGCGGGCGCCCGCCCTACGGCTACCGGCTCATCGACGCCGGACCCCACCCCAACCGCGCCCTGGCCCGCCGCGGCGTCCGCATCCACCGCCTCGACCCCGACCCCTGCACCGGTCCCATCGTCACCTGGATCTTCCACCAGCGCCTCGCCGGCCGCAGCACCGCCCGCCTTGCACGAGCCCTCAACGATGCCGCGATCCCCAACCCCTCCGCCACCGACCCCGCCCCCAACCCCCACCGCACCGGCACCCAGTGGACCGCCACTACGGTTCGGGCCATCCTCGCCAACCCCCGCTACACCGGCCGCCAGGTCTGGAACCGCCAGCGCACCGACCACGTGCTCCTCGATCCGGACAACACCACCCTGGGCACCCGCGACATCATGCGCTGGAACGCCCCCGACCAGTGGGCTGTCTCCACTGCCCCCGCCCACCCCGCCCTCGTCAGCGAAGCCGACTTCACTGCCGCCCAGAACATCCGCACCGCCCGCCGTGCCACCCCGGGGCGCACCTACCAACTGTCAGGCATCCTGCACTGCGACCTCTGCAGTCGCCGCATGAAATCCTGCTGGTCGAACGGGCACCCCGCGTACCGCTGCCGCCACGGCCACACCACAGCCCAACAGCGCCAGCCCCACCGGCCTCGCAACGCCTTCGTCCGCGAACACCGCATCCAGCCCCACCTCCCCGCACTCGCCCTCCGGCTCACCGCCACCCTCGGCCCACCACCGCCCGATGAAACGCAGATCCCCCAGCTGCTCCGTACTGCTGGAATCACTCTCAGCTACGACCCGCACTCCAAGACCCTGACCGCCGACACACCCACCAGAGAAAGGATCTTCATCGGCTGACACGCCCCCGCCCGCGCCAGCAGAAAGGAGACCCCAATACGCCGAACGCCCGCCCCGGATGCCAGGAACGGGCGACGATCTCTGCTGCCCGGAAACTGGGCAGCATGTACAAGATGTGTGTCCGAGTTGACCACTGACGATACGCTCGCGCTGGCGCAAGGACGGCTCCGGCTACATGACGGGGCGGCTGACCTTCGAACCCATTGTGCAAGCGCGGCGGGCTGACGAATGAACGCCGACAGTTTCGCGAGGACATCCTCGGTGCACCGGATAGGGGCCGTTGACCTTCCAGACCAGGGTAGTTCGCCCGTCAGCTGGCGCCGTCACCCCGTCGGGGCGTGAGCCG
>NZ_JAYWVC010000124.1:0-25254 GCF_036281785.1 Streptomyces chiangmaiensis
TCACAGCCTGAGCCTCCTGGTCGACGTCATGCGCCGCACCGGTCACAGCACCGCCGCGGTCACCCACGACGGGACCGCCAACGGCCGCCTGCTCGGCCTGGTCACCTCCCGGGACTTCCACCCTCAGCGCCATGACCTGGACGGACCGGTCAGCGGGCGGATGACCGCTATCACCGACCTGACCCATGCAGGGCCGGATGTCACGCTTTCCGAGGCCAACGCGCGGCTGTGGGACGAACGGCTGGACTGCCTCCCGGTACTGGATACCGAGGGTCACCTGCAGCATCTGGTGTTCCGTTCCGACTACACGGACAACAAGCGCTTCCCGAACCAGCTCGTTGACGCTGCCAAGCGTCTGCGCGTGGGCGCGGGCATCAACACCCACGACTATCAGGAGCGCGTCCCGGCCCTGCTGGAGGCGGGCGTGGACGCGCTGTGCTTTGATTCGTCCGACGGCTACAGCGACTGGCAGGCGCAGGCCCTGACCTGGGTGAAGAAGCACTATCCGGAGATCCCGGTCGGCGGCGGCAACGTGGTCGACGGCGAAGCGTTCACCTTCCTCGCCGAAGCGGGGGCGGACTTCGTCAAGGTCGGGGTCGGCGGCGGCTCCATCTGCATCACTCGGGACCAGAAAGGCATCGGCCGCGGCCAGGCCAGCGCTGTGCTGGACGTCGCGGCAGCCCGGGACGCCTTCCGCGAACGCACCGGCGAGTACGTGCCGATCTGCTCCGATGGCGGGCTGGTGCACGACTACCACGTGGCCCTGGCGCTGGCGATGGGAGCCGACTTCGTCATGATGGGGCGTTACTTCGCGCGCTTCGACCAGGCGGCCGGCGCGAAGCTGCCCACCCGTGATGGTTTCGTGAAGGAGTACTGGGGTGAGGGCTCGAACCGGGCCCGCAACTGGCAGCGCTACGGCCAGGGAGGCCAGGGGCTGGTCTTCGAGGAAGGCGTGGACGGCTACGTCCCCTACGCAGGCGACCTGAACGAAGGGCTCGCCCTGACGATCGCCAAGCTCAAGACCACGATGGTCTCCTGCGGCTCCACTACCCTGCCGGAGTTCCAGTCCACGGCCCGGCTGACCCTCGTTTCAGACCAGAGCTTCCAAGAGAGCCACGCCAATGTCACCCTGCGGGACACGCCGGCGACCGTCTCCTGACAAGCTGCCGGGTTCCGACGAGTGGACTACTGGTCGGAGGGGAATAGTGCACGGTCCGAATAGCCCCCTCCCTCCAGTAATTCTCGACCTGCACACCACCGCAGCCAACGTCAACGACGTCACCCAGACCCTCGCCCTGGTCAATGACATCGCGCCCGTCGCCGGGCGCCCGGGCCGGCCCCGCCGCCCCCAGGCCCTACTCGGCGACAAGGGATACGACTCCTGCCCCATCCGCGGTGAACTCCGCAAGCACCGGGTCCTGCCAGTGATCTCCCGCAGAGGTGCCCCGAACATCCAGGGCCTGGGCAAGCTCCGCTACGTCGTCGAGGAGACCTTCGCCCTCCTCCATAGGTTCAAACGACTCGCCGTCCGCTGGGAACGCCGTACCGAACTCCACGACACCTTCGTCTCCCTCGCCTGCAGCCTCATCTGCTGGAGACGTCTCAATAAGCACAACTCGTGATCGTGTTACGAGCGTTTAGGTGGCAGCGCTCCAGGTCGTCCCACGGTTCGATGGCGCCGATCAGTGCCGGGGAAGTGCGGACCCGCCTGATCGTCAGAAGCGCTGATGAGGTCGTCCGTTGCGGTCGTCCGCACATCTTGGCAGGAGGCACTGAGAGGCGAGGTAACGGTGGCCCTGGCGGC
Organism: Streptomyces chiangmaiensis; assembly: GCF_036281785.1. Classification (NCBI taxonomy): domain Bacteria; kingdom Bacillati; phylum Actinomycetota; class Actinomycetes; order Kitasatosporales; family Streptomycetaceae; genus Streptomyces; species Streptomyces chiangmaiensis. The sequence continues at coordinate 1,805 of NZ_JAYWVC010000124.1, forward strand.
TCACACTCCTGTCAGTCACCGGTTAGCCCCATAGGTTCCGAGCACCGTGACCTGTGACGATGGCCGCTCTCGATGCGTAGAACACCCCCAAGGACGAAGAGGGCGAGCAGCTGCCGCCCGAGTCGACGCGGGTCCAGGTGCAGGCGGAGGACGTGCTGCGGCGGACTGCGGAGACGCTCACGCGACTGTTCGACGTCACCGCCACGAAGGACTGGGCCAACTGCACCGCCAAGGCGGATGTGAAGGTGGACGGGCGGGTACTCGTGGCGGACGTCCCCGTGGCCTATCTGCTCTTCCTGGAGAAGCAGCTCGTCGATCTCAACACCTTCGTCCGCAAGCTGCCCGTCCTCGACGCCTCCGAGTCCTGGGCGCAGGACCCGTCGACCGACGCGTGGAAGACCGAGCCGGTGCGGACGCTGCGCACGAAGAAGGTGCCCCGCAACCATGTGAAGGCGGAGGCCACCGACAAGCACCCGGCGCAGGTCGAGGTGTACTACGAGGACGTGCCCGTCGGGAGCTGGACGACGGTGAAGTTCTCCGGCGCCCTGCCGGCTCGCCGTGTGAACGAGCTGCTCGACCGGGTCGAGAAGCTGCAGCAGGCCGTCAAGTTCGCCCGGGAGGAGGCGAACAGTGTGGACGTCGTCGACCAGCGGGTCGGGGACGCCGTGTTCGGCTACCTGTTCGGGTAGCCTCGAGAACTCCCCGGCCACCATGAACGACGGCCGGGGTGCGCGAGGAGCGCAAGCTGAAGCTGAAGCTTGTCGTGACGGCGCGGTCCCAGTGGAGGTTCGAGTCCTCCCCGCGGCACAACTCCATGCCGCGGTAGCCCAATTCGGCAGAGGCAGACCGCGATCAATCTCAGACTATTGCTCCAGACTCAGCATTCGCCGCCGATCGCCGGATCGACCGGGCCCAGGCCCCGGGACGTCGAAGTGCTGGTTCAAGTCCAGCTCGCGCAGCTCGATGCGCGATGGTCCAAAGGCAGGACGCGGCGACATGACGACTGACCTGGGTCCTCAAGCGTGCCGGCGTGCCCATATGGGCGGCATTCCGGGGCCCGGGGGCCGGCTACGCCCTCGGGCCCGCTCCTTTTCCGGGACGCCGGACCGCACCCCCCGGCCCGCGCCGTGATCGGTCTCGCTGCCGGACTTCCCGCCTCGGCTTCGCGGAGGACGCCACGATCGTCGACGGGCGTGTCCTGATGCGCGACCGAGAGCTGCTGACCATCGATGTGTCCTCGACCGTGCGCGAGTTGGCGGAGCGGCTGCCCGCGCTCGTCGACCGCGGTCATGGCGGCCGGATCCAGGAGTACGACACCTGACGGCCTCCGGCCGGGCCGGCGTCCCGTTTGCGCCGGGCGACCACGCAGGGGCTGAGGAACAGCAGTTGGGCTGCGACACCGTGCGACAAGGGGGGCATTTCATTGGATGCGGCGCGACTTCGTGGTGGGCGAGTGTCGAATGTGTCTCAGTACCGTCACTTCACGAGCCGTTCATGCGAGCGTAGGCGTTTAACTCCATAAGCCGATCGTGATCGGCTCGTCGAGGGACGGCGTTGCAAGGAGGTGCAGGGTGAACGGGCGAACGGTGCTGGAGCGGTTTCCCGCCGGCGGGCCGCGTGGATCGTGGCCCGCGGAGGAGTTCGCGCAGGCGCGCCGCCTGGAGGGCCAGCCCGCGGAGGTCGTCATGGACCTCGCGACGGACGCGTTCCTGGTGATCGTGCCCGGGACCGAGACCGTCGAGTAGCCGGCCGGCCCGGTCCGGAGTCATCCGGCGCGCGAATCCTCTCCCGCACGGCCGGGGCGCCTGGCACGGCCGCCTGCTGGTCCACCGACCGGGGCTTCCCCGCCTTGCGTCACCTCTCCCCGGGGCAAGGGCGATCGGGGGCTCCGGGGAACGACCACTCTCCGTCCGCCACGGCAGGAGAGTTCCGGCGTGAAGGGCGCTTCGGTACAGGGGAAGTGGCCGTACGGTCAGGCGCTGAGCGGACGTGACCACGCCGGGGTGGCGCCCATGACCCGGCACAGTGCCAGGTAGAGCGGGATCGGCGGGGTGTACGGCACATTGTCGTTCGGGCGGTGGATGAGCCCGGGGGTGTCCGGCGTGTCCGGAACGAGCGCGCCCGGTACATAGCGTGCGGGTGCGGGCCACTGCAGTGCGACATCGGAGTCGCAGGGCACGATCCACCACCAGTCGGCCCGGTCGGCGTACACACAGCCCACCCGGGGCAGCCGGGGGAGCAGCAGAGGCCCGTACCGGGAGGGCGCGGCCACCGCGTCGCAGCCGAGCGGAACCGTCATGCCGTCGGGGAGGGGAATCCGCCCGGACACCGCTTCGGGGATCCGCTGCGCGCGCTGGAGGCGGACCAGCGAATCCAGGGTCAGGATGCGCCCGGTCAGGGGCCTTGCGGCCCGTGCACCCCTCACACCCATTCGGTCCCCGCTCCCCAGGTCGCGTCGGCACCGGAATCTTGGCGGTCGGCGGGGGGCCGCTTCGCGCTCCAGCCGAGGTCGGATCGCGGTTCTCCGCCCACGGGCGGCTTCCTGGGGCTCCAGCCCAGGTCGTAGCGCACCGCCGGGTCCTCGGTCGCCCGGGACCTGCCGCCGGAACACGACAGGTCCCGGGCCGGCTGCGCCGGGTGGGAACGCTCGCCGGACACCGGTTGATCGGCCTCCCGCGCGAGCTCGGCCCAGACCAGGAGTCCGGGCCCCGCCTTCTGGGCTCCCCAGGCCCGGCACAGGGCCGCGACGAGAAGCAGTCCCCTCCCGTGCTCCTCCTCGGGGCGCTCCGGAGAGGGGTGCGGCTCGCCCGGAGCGCATCCCTCGTCCTGTACGGCTATCCGCACCACGTCGTCCTCGTCGCGCAGTTCGCAGACGACGTGCTCTGCCGCGGTGTGCACGATTGCGTTGGTCACCAGTTCCGAGACCACCAGCGCGGCCGTGTCGCACGTGTCCTCGCACACCGCCCAGCCGGCCAGACGGGCACGCGTCAGCCGCCGGGCCCGTGCGACGGAGCCCGGGTGGGCGGCCAGTTCGAAGCGGAACCGGCGCTCGGCTGCCGCGCCGGGGCGCACCACCGTGGCGCCGACCGGCCCGAACCGGTTGGCGGCGTCTGTTCCTAACGGCGCGGACGGAATCACGCCTGCCACTATCGCCCCGCCGTGAACACTTGGCAAGAGTCACTCTGAAAATTGCAGAGTGCAGTGTGACTTCGAGAAGCTGCATGGCACACTGCTCACAACAGCGCATCGGACGGCGCCTGTTGAGATCGCACACGGACCTGCGGGTCCGGTGGCCGCGTCGTGAGTCGCGCATCGGTGTGGATGCGGGTGCGGAACGGTGCCGAAAGGTTTCGAGCAGCACTGTCGGGGCTGTCAGAACACAGGAGGACGGGAAGAGGTGCGGGGTGAGTGAACCGCGGTCGGCGCCGACGGTCGGTCAGGTCGTGCTTGGCCGACGTCTGCTGGACCTGCGGGAACGGGCGGGCCTCAGACGGGAGGAAGCCGCGCGTATCCTGCGCGTCGCGCCCGCCACCGTCCGCCGCATGGAGACGGCCGAGGTCGCCCTGAAGATCCCGTACCTGCAGCTGCTGCTGAAGTCGTACGGGGTGAGCGTCGAGGAGGCCGAGGCCTTCGTCCAACTGGCGGAGGACGCCAACAAACCGGGCTGGTGGCAGCGGTTCCACGACATCCTGCCGGGCTGGTTCTCGATGTACGTCAGCCTGGAGGGCGCGGCCGCGCTCATCCGCCAGTACGAACCGCACTTCGTGCCCGGCATCTTGCAGACCGAGGACTACGCCCGGGGAGTCCTGAAGTCGGGCGCCATCGGGCAGACCAGTCCCGAGGACATCGAAGGCCATGTGGCGCTGCGCATGCAGCGGCAGGAGCTGCTGACACGTGAGAACGCGCCCCGTGTCTGGGTCGTGATGGACGAGACCGCGCTGCGCCGCCCGGTCGCCGGCACCGCGGTGATGCGTGCCCAGGTCGAGAGGCTGCTGGAGGTCATGGCACTGCCCCATGTGACCCTGCAGGTGCTCGAGTTCGCCTCGGGTCCGCATCCGGGCACGTACGGGCCTTTTGTCCTGTTCCGATTTGCCATGTCAGAACTGCCGGACATGGTCTACAGCGAGTACCTGACCGGCGCCGTCTACCTGGACGCGCGCACCGAGGTGGCGACCCACCTCGAGGTCATGGACCGCATGGCGGCCCAGGCCGCTACGGCGCAACGCACGAAGGAGATCCTCGAGGATCTCCGCAAGGAGCTGTAATGGATCGCAACACGCCGCGCAAACGCGTCTACAACGGCATGCCCGCCCGCGAACTGGGCAGTGAGGGCTGGCACAAGCCGTGGAGCGGAGGCAACGGCGGCAACTGCCTGGAGGCGATGAAACTCGCCGACGGCCGGATCGCCGTCCGCCAGTCGACCGACCCGGACGGGCCCGCACTGATCTACACATCCGACGAGATGACCGCCTTCATCGAGGGGGCCAAGGCGGGGGAGGCCGACTTCCTGCTCTCATGACTCATTTTTGATCTGCGCAAGTTGCTGACCGCACCACTGACTTGGCATTCAATTGATCACTGACTTCCCTACGGACTTACGGAGTTCCTCATGACCGGGCAGGACCCCGCCCAGGACGCCGTCGTCATCGACACGAGCAGGCCGCATCCCGCGCGCATGTACGACTGGTACCTCGGCGGGAAGGACAACTACCCCGTCGACGAGGAGATGGGCCGGCAGATGCTCGCCCTGGACCCGCGTGTGCCGGTGATGGCACGGGTCAACCGCGCGTTCATGCACCGCGCCACACGCTGGCTGACCCAGAGCGGCGTACGGCAGTTCCTGGACATCGGCACGGGCATCCCGACCGAGCCGAACCTCCATCAGATCGCCCAGCAGGTCGCTCCGGACGCGCGCGTCGTCTACTGCGACAACGACCCGATCGTGCTTGCTCACGCGGCGGCCCTGCTGCGCAGCACGCCCGCGGGGGTGACCGAGTACCTGCAGGCCGACGTGCGCGAGCCGGCCACCATCATCGAGGGGGCCAGGAAGGTGCTGGACTTCCAACAGCCGGTGGCACTCTCCCTCGTCGCGCTGCTGCACTTCATCTCCGACGAGGACGGGGCGCACGACCTGGTCGACCGACTCCTGTCCGAACTGCCCTCCGGCAGCTTCCTGATGATGACCCATGCCACCGCCGACTTCACTCCGGAGGAGTCGGCGGCGGCGGTGGCGAAGCTCAAGGCGGCCGGGGTCACACTGGCGCTGCGCTCCCGGGACGAGTTCGCCCGCTTCTTCGACGGACTCGACCTCGTCGAACCCGGCGTCGACGTGGTCCACAAGTGGCACCCGGAACTGGGCGAGCCGGTGCCCGGACAGGACGACGGGGTCATTCCCGGTTACGGAGCGGTGGGCCGCAAGCCGTAGCCGGCGAGGGCACGGCAGAGACCGCACGCGGTTGTGAGGCGTCCACCGGGCGTCTCACAGCCACCATCGGCCGGCTTCTCCCGATCGGCGGGACGTCGCGCGGGTCCGCTACGACGGTGGATCTCCGCGACGGCGTGGTTCGCCGCCCCGGTGGATCACTGCGACGGCGTGGTTCGCCGCCCCGGTGCATCACACGACGTCATGGTGTGCCGCAACGGTGAACCGGCACCTCGGCGCGGTTGCGCGGCCGACCGGCCCACGACCGCAGGTGGGCATGCGTCCGTACACCGCGCTCATGCCCTCATCGGCCTGTCGTACGGTCCGATCGGTGCCGGCAGGCGCGACGCGCCCTCGCTCAGCCGGCGGTCCACCGCCGCCGCGACCGCCCGGCCCTCCGCGATCGCCCACACGATCAGCGATTGTCCACGTGCGGCGTCCCCGGCGGCGTACACCCCGGGCACATTCGTCGCGAAGTCCTCGTCCCGTGTGATCGTGCCGCGTTCGTTGAGCGCGATCCCGAGCTGGTCGATCAGCCCGTCCTCCCGGTCGGGTCCCGAGAACCCCAGCGCGAGCAGCACGAGGTCGGCGGGGAGCGTCCGCCCGGTGCCCGGCAGCGGGCGGCGGCGCTCGTCCACCTCGACCAGGTGCAGCGCCCGCACATGGCCGTCCGCGTCTCCCGTGAAGCGCAGCGTCGATGCCGCGAAGAGCCGTGCGTCCGCGTCCGCCGCGGGCGCTGTGCGCAGTTCCCGTGCCTCTTCGTGGGCGGCGGACAGCCGGTAGACCTTCGGATACGTCGGCCACGGCTCGGTGTCCTCGTCCCGTTCCTCCTCCGGCAGCGGGTAGATGTCCAGCTGGGTGACCGAGACGGCCGCTTCGCGTACCGCGGTTCCGAGGCAGTCCGCCCCCGTGTCACCGCCGCCCACGATCACGACATGCTTCCCCGCCGCCGACAGCGGCGAGACCTCCAGATCTCCCTCACACACGCGGTCGGCCAACGGCAGATACTCCATCGCCTGATGTATGCCGACCAACTCCCGTCCGGGCACGTCGAGTTCACGCCAGGCCGTGGCGCCCGTCGCGATCACCACGGCGTCGTAGCGTGCCCGAAGCTCGGCGGCCCCGATGTCCTTTCCTATGGCCGTCGACGTGCGGAACTTCGTCCCCTCGGCACACATCTGTCCCAGACGACGGTTCAGGTGCCGCTTCTCCATCTTGAACGCAGGTATCCCGTACCGCAGCAGCCCCCCGATCCGGTCGGCACGCTCGTACACCGCCACGGTGTGTCCGGCCCGCGTGAGCTGCTGGGCCGCCGCGAGCCCTGCGGGCCCCGATCCGACGACGGCGACCGTGCGTCCCGTCAGCCGGTCCGGCGGACGCGGCGGAGTGAAGCCCTCCTCCCAGGCCCGGTCCGCGATGGCCACCTCCACGTTCTTGATGGTGACCGCGGGCTGGTTGATGGCGAGCACGCACCCCGCCTCGCAGGGGGCCGGACACAACCGCCCCGTGAACTCGGGGAAGTTGTTCGTGGCGTGCAGTCGGTCGCTCGCCGCCCGCCAGTCCGCCCGCGAGACGAGATCGTTCCACTCGGGGATCAGATTCCCGAGCGGGCACGCCTCGTGGCAGAACGGGATCCCGCAGTCCATGCACCTGTTCGCCTGCCGGCTGATGATCGGCAGCAGTGCACCCGGGACGTACACCTCGTTCCAGTCCCGCACGCGCTCCTCGATGGGCCTGCGGGGCCATTCCTCGCGGGGTGTGGTCAGAAAACCCTTGGGATCGGCCATGGCCGTCTCCCTTGCACACGCGTACGGGGTGGTTTCGTGCCACGATACGACGCCACTGCCCCACCTGCCCCCCGGGGGCGGGGAGCGGGCAGGGCCGGTGCTCGGGCTCAGGTGAGGGCGAGGAAATAGGAGACCGCGGCGCCGGCCGACGCGACGGTGCGGACGTGGTTCCACCTGGTCCACTCGCTCACGTAGCTACGCCAGTACACGGCCGTTTCCGGAGCGTCCGGGTCCATCCGCAGCAGCGCACCGTTGCGGGGGACGTTCGCCGCGGCGGTCACCGCGAACACACCGATCAGATACAGGGCGCTGCCCACCAGCAGTTCCACCGTGCCGTCGGGCCACAGCACGAACGTCACCACGGCGAGCACGGCGCACAGCACCGTCGATCCCACGAACAGGATCATGAACGCCGGTGTCGTCGCGGCCCTGTTGATCGCGTTCATGGCGGCGGCCCCCCTCGCCGGGGGCAGCGAGCCGAGCCCTCGCATCACGAACGCCGAGAATGCGAAGCACACCCCCGCCACCAGGCCGGTCCCCAGCACCCCGAGCACGGTCAGCACGAAATACGGCCCATCGATCATGTCAACCCCCCCATCGGTCCCCCGGACGCTGAGATCCTTCCCCACGTACCCCGTCACCAGCAGTGAAACCGCGCACGAGATCGGTGACCATGCACGTGCGCACGCATGCTCGCGTCGCCGCCCACGGACCCTTCGTCCGGAACCATGCGGCGGCGGGCGCCCCGCCCCGACGCGCCGCATGCCCCATCGGATCGGCCTGCCGGGCGTGGTCCCGTTGTCCCGCTCCCGGGCCGCGCATCACGCCGCCTTTCGGAGTTGCCACTCCCGCAGCACCGCCTCCACACCGTTTGCGATGCGCCGCCGTGCCTCGGCCCGCGGCACCCCGTCCATCAGCAGCTTGTCGTACGGCGTCTCGGTATGCCGCACGGACGCCCGCACCGCGGCCGTCACCGCCTCCGGAGACAGCGCCCGGCCTGCGGTGCTGCGCCCGACCCGTCCGCTTCCGCGCACCGACGCATGAGCCGCGATCACCTGTGCCCGGTCGGCCGGGCACCCGGGAAACAGCCGCCGGATCTCCAGGGCGAACGCTTCCGCGAACCGTACGTCCTGCGCCGCTCGCCGCCGAGCGTCCCGCACCCGGCGTCTGTGCCGAGCCTCCGCGTCCGCCAGGCACCGCTCCTCGGCCCGTGCGAGTGCCTCCTCTTCGACGAGCACTCCCTGCCGCTCGTACCGCCCGTGACGCCGGTCGAACCGCACCACCACCGCCGACAGCGCGCTCGCCTCCCGCGACCTCCGCGTCAGCGCCGTATCGCCCCGCGGCAGGAACACCAGATGCCCGAGATCCGCGCAGTCCAGGCAGCGCGGCGCCCCCTCCTCCAGCACCAGCAGCGGCAACGGCCCTCTCCGGCACCTGGCACAGTGCCGTCGCCTGAGCGGCTGGATCACAAGAAGTCCTGTCCATGGCGGAGGAGTTGGGGTCGGTCTCATGACCGCTTCATTCCCCGCCCGTCCGGGCTACGACCGCACCGGACCGGGGCGCTCCCGACCAGCTTGACCAGGTGGCTCCGGACCCGGTCGTTCCGGTGGCGTCGCCGAGGGGGCGCGACGGGTGATCCGGGTGGGCCCGGTGCGCGGGCCGCGCCTGCAGCCAGTGCGATCGCGGGGTCGCACACCCCCTCCGGGCGAGCCGTCGGTTCGGGGTCGCGACGCGGCATCATGGCCCTGTGCGACTCGAAGCGATCACCTGGGAACGGCTCGGCGCCCTCCTCGCCGACCGGCTGCTCGACCTGAAGTCCGCCGACGGCAGCCCCTGGCCGCGCATCGCGTTCGACGGCGCCCCGGTGGCACACCCCGGCGACCTCGCCCGACGGGTCTCCGACGCGCTGGGCATACGAGGCCGGCCCTCGCTCGTCGTCGGCACGGAGGGCTTCCTGCGCCCCGCGTCCGTCCGCCTCGAGCACGGCCATCGGGACCCGGACTCCTATTACGACGGCTGGCTCGACACCGGCGCCCTGTGGCGTGAGGTCTTCGGCCCCCTCGAACCGGACGGCGACGGCCGCGTTCTGCCCGACCTGTGGGATCCGGCCACCGACCGCGCCACCCGCAGTCCCTATGTCCCGCTCCCACCCGGCGGGCTGCTGTTGCTGCACGGCTCGTTCCTCCTGCGCCACTGGTTCCCCTTCGACCTGACCGTTCACGTCCTCCTCTCGCCCGGCGCGCTACGGCGGCGGACCCCGGAGCCGGAGCAGTGGACGCTCCCCGCCTTCGAGCGCTACGAGGCGGAGACCGGCCCGGGCGCCGCCGCCGACGTACTGATCCGCGCCGACGACCCGCGACACCCTGCGTGGAGCGGTTGATTCGCGCCCGGTCCGGCAATCCGATTTACACGCCCGTGCATGTAATTGCGCTGGTTCCATGACGCCCCTCTCCGGCTTCCCGGTCACCTTCGAAGCCCCCGTCCGCGCCCTGCTCGACGCGAAGAAGGACGACGAGGTCCGAGTGATCATCCGCATCGTCCCGCGGAAGATCGTGCGCTTCACGGCCTGAGCACCCGGCTGTCGGCGTGTTCCCGCACCCGACGGCGGAGGTGTCCTGCCGCCCGGATGCTCCGGGTGCGTCGGCTCGGGAAGACGGCGAGAATGAAGGCGCCGGGACATGCGGTGCGTCCCGTGCCGCGCCGGCCGTCCGGCATCGGAGGTGCCCCATGACCACCGCCGGAGACATCATGCACCGTGGTGCCCAGTGGATCCCCGCACACGAGACCCTGGACCGAGCCGCTCAGTTGATGCGCGAACTCAACGTCGGTGCATTGCCCATCAGTGACGAGAACGAGCGGCTCTGCGGCATCCTCACCGACCGCGACATCGTCGTCGGCTGCGTGGCCATGGGCCGCGACCCCTCACGCGTGACCGCCGCCGACATGGCGAAGGGCACGCCGCGCTGGATCGACGCGAGCGCCGATGTCGGCGATGTGCTCACCACGATGGAGGAGCACCAGATCCGGCGGCTTCCCGTGATCGAGAACAAGCGTCTCGTCGGCATGATCAGCGAGTCCGACCTGGCCCAGCATCTGACCGATGATCAGCTCGCCACCTGGGTCGAGAGCGTCTACTCGAGGACCACGACGCGCTGATCCGGCCCCTCACAACCAGTCATTGCGCTTGAACCCGCGGTACAGGACGAGGCAGCCGACGGCTATGACGGCGATCACCAGCGGATAGCCGATTCTCCAGTGCAGTTCGGGCATGTACCTGAAGTTCATGCCGTACACGCCGGTGACCATGGTGGGCACGGCGATGAGAGCGGCCCAGGCGGTGATCCTGCGCATGTCCGCGTTCTGGGCGACGCTCACCTGCGCGAGATGCGCCTGGAGGATCGAGTTGAGCAGTTCGTCGAAGGCGGCCAGCTGCTCGGTGGCGCGCAACTGGTGATCGGAGACGTCCCTGAAGTACGCCTGTATCTCCGGGTCGATCACCCGGATCGGGCGGGTGGCCAGCTCCTGGAGCGGGCGGCCCAACGGCGCCACCGCCCGCCTCAGCTCGAGGAGTTCGCGCTTGAGCTGGTAGATGCGTCCCGGATCCAGCCGCACGCCGCTCTCGGCGAAGACGTCCATCTCGACCTGGTCGATGTCCTCCTGCACCGCGTCCGTGACGCTCAGATAGTCGTCCACCACATGGTCGGCGATCGCGTGCAGCACCGCGGCGGCTCCCTTGGCGAGCTGCCGGGGGCTCGCCTCCAGCTCCTCGCGCAGGGGGCCGAGCGAACCGTGCCGGCCGTGCCGCACGGTGATGACGAACGCGGGACCGATGAACACCATGATCTCGCCGGTGTTGACGATCTCGCTGGTCGCGGTCAACTCCTTGTGCTCCACGTAGCAGACCGTCTTGAAGACCGCGAACAGCGTGTCCCCGTAACGCTCCAGCTTCGGCCGCTGATGCGCCTCCACCGCGTCCTCGACCGCCAGCGGGTGCAGGTCGAAGAGTTCGGCGATGCCCGCGAACTCGTCGTCCGTCGGCTCGTGCAGCCCGAGCCAGACGAACCCGTCGTCGCTCTTGCGGAGCCGCTCCACGTCCTCGACCAGATCACCACCATCGGGAACGCGCACGCCGTCCTGGTACGTCACGCACTTGACCACCGCGGAGCCCAGCGGTGACCGGGCGGGATGGCTCAGATCGACGCGCTCGTGACGCCGCGCCAACCGCGCCACCTTGCGGAGGCGGCCGACCCTGTCGAGGCCTGTGACCTTCCGCAGATTCCCTGCCGTGGACATTGGATCTCCTTGCGTGGATCTCCTCGCGTCGCGCTCTGCGTCTTTCGCGAGCCAGTCTGCCAGTCTGCCTGGGGCCGCGGAAAAGCCTGTGGGAATGGAACCTTCCGTTTCGTTGGGCGGTTGTCGGAACGTGGTCGGGACCGGAGGGCGATGCGGCGGCCGTACGAGGTCCGTGTGCGGGCCGCGCGGAGCGTCCCCCGGCACGAACCCGCAGGTCGCCTGGGACGATGTCACCATGACGCCATCCGACGGGTACCTCCTCGACAACCAGCAGTCCGAGGCGGGCACGCGCTTCGACGCGCTCTCCGCCCTGTTCGACCCCACGACGTTCCGTCACATCGAGGATCTCGGTATCGGACTTGGCTGGCGCTGTTGGGAGGTGGGCGCCGGCGGCACCTCCGTGATCTCCTGGCTCGCCAAGAAGGTCGGCCCCACCGGAAAGGTCGTCGCCACCGACATCGACACCTCGTGGGCGGCGTCGGCCGCACGCCCCCCGATCGAGGTCCGCACTCATGACGTGGGTGCGGAGGAACCGCCGGGGGAGGGCTTCGATCTCGTGCACGCCCGGCTCGTCCTCGTGCATGTCCCGGACCGGGAACGCGCGTTGCGATCGATGGTAAACGCGCTGCGCCCCGGCGGACGGCTCCTGATCGAGGACGCCGACCCGGCGCTCCAGCCCCTTCTCTGCCCGGATGAGTACGGTCCGGAACAGGAGCTCGCCAACCGCCTGCGCAGAGGCTTCCGCACACTCCTCGCCGAACGTGGCGCCGACCTGTCGTACGGCCGCAGACTCCCGCGTCTGCTTCGTGAGGCGGGGCTGCGGCGGGTGGAGGCCGACGCGTACTTCCCCGTCGCCTCCCCCGCCTGCTCGGCTCTCGAAGCCGCGACCGTCCGTCAGATCCGTGAACGGCTCGTCGCCGCCGGTCTGGCCACGGACGAGGAGATCGACCGCCATCTGTCCCATGTCGCCACGGGCACGATGGATCTGGCAACGGCCCCGATGATCTCGGCCTGGGGGCGCAAGGAGGCTTAGGGAAGGGTGCGTTCCCGGCCCGCTGGTGCGGTGGCGGCTACCGGGTACGTCCCGTCGGCCGCCCTCCCACCGTCGTCACTGCCATGGCTCCGGCCCTGCACCCCTGCTGGGCCGCCTCCTCCGGCTCCGCCCCCGCGAGCAGCGCCGCCAGGAAGGCCCCGGCGAAGGCGTCGCCCGCCCCGGTTGTGTCCCGGGGGGTGACGGGAACCGCCGGGATCCGGGCCCGCACTGCTCCCGACGCGGCCACCAGCGCACCCTGTGCACCCTGCTTGGCGACCACCAGAGGGACGTGACGGCTCAACTTGGCCGCCGCGTCCGCCGGGTCGGGCAGCCCGGTCAGCAGACACGCCTCGTCCCGACTCGGCAGCAGCACGTCGACCCCCTCGGCGAACGCCAGGAAGGTGTCCACGCCCGACTCGGTGAGAAAACCCGCCGACGCCGGATCCAGGCTCACCGGCACGCCCCGTGCCCGTGCGGCCTCGAGGGCCACCGCCGCCAGCGCCCTGCTCGGCTCGGAGAAGAACAGATATCCTGACAGGTGCAGTCGTGCGACGCCGTCGAGCAACGCGTCCGACCAGTCAGCGGGGGCCAGCCGCAGCGACGCCCCGCTGTCCGTGAGGAACGTGCGCTCCGCCGAAGCGCCCGTGTCCACCAGACAGATCACCGTCCCCGTGGGGGTCTCGGGGTCGACGACGAGGTGGGGCCGTACACCCGACGCACTCAGCTCCCGTTCGTGCCAGGCGGCCGCCTCGGCCCCGACGCATCCGAGCAGCCGCACATCGGGACGGCCCCAACGGGCTGCCCAGCACGCCACGTTCGCGCCTGCGCCACCGGGCAGCGTCCGGATGACGGCGGCCGTGTCCGTGCTCGATGCGAGCGGACCGCGGTGCCGGGCGACGACGTCCGTGACGACGTCCCCGATGACGAGAAGTGCCCCGCTCACGCCTCCGCCCAGGCCGCCGCGATCCGCGCGGCGAGCCGTACGTTCCCCCGCACCGCCGCCAGGTTGGCGCTCAGCGAGGCCCCGTCGGTGTGCCGTACCAGATGGTCGAGCAGGAACGGCGTGACCGCCTGACCGGTGACGCCCTCCTCCTCGCACGCGCGCAGCGCGTCGGCGAGCACACGCGCATGGATACCGGGATCGAGCTGCTCCTCCTGTGGAACCGGATTGGCGACGATGAGCGCCGACTGCGGACCGCGGAGCGCGTCCTGCGCACGCATGACCTCCGCCACCTGGGCCGGCGATTCCAGGGTCCAATCGACCGGCTGTCCCGAGTCCGACAGATAGAAGCCCGGGAAGCGATCGGTGCGGTAGCCGGCCACCGCCACACCCAGTGTCTCCAGTCGCTGCAGCGTCGCCGGCACATCCAGGATCGACTTCACGCCCGCACAGACCACGGTGATCCTGGTCCGTGCCAGCAGCCCCAGGTCGGCGGACTCGTCCTGGGTCACCGTCCACTCGCGGTGGACCCCGCCGAGCCCACCTGTCGCCAACACCCGCACCCCGGCGAGCGAGGCCAGAGACGCCGTCGCGGACACGGTCGTCGCCCCGCTTGCTCCCGTCGCAGCCGCGAGCGCCAGATCGCGATGCCCGAGTTTGCGGATCCCGTCCTCCTTCGCGACCCGCTCCACCTGCTCCTTGCCGAGACCGACGTGGGCGCGGCCGTCCAGGACGGCGATCGTGGCCGGTACGGCGCCTTCCTCCCGGACGGCGTCCTCCAGCTCCAGGGCGACCTGGAGATTGCGGGGGCGTGGCAGCCCGTGCGCGATGATCGTCGACTCCAGAGCCACCACGGGCCGGCGCGCGGCGAGCGCCTCCCGTACCTCTTCGGACACCATCAGCACGCGCCTGCCTCCTGTCTTCCGGTCCTGCCTCATTTCTGGCAGGCGGCACCCGTGGTCAAACCCGACTCCCACGGCGCCCGCGGCGCGGCTTCTCCTTCCGTGATGCGGACGGCAATGCCTTCGAGGCACGGCATTACACCCAGCGAACCCGTGCTCCCATGCCCGTGCGGGCACGCCGCTCAGAACAGCGGCTCCGGAAGCACCCCTTCGATCGCCAGAAGCTGCCGTTTGGTCTCCAGACCGCCCCCGAACCCACCGATGCCGCCGTCGCTCTCGACCACGCGATGGCACGGCACCACCACGGGAAGGGGATTCGAGCCCATCGCCACCCCCACGGCCTGGGCCGCGCCCGGCTGTCCGACGCGGCGGGCCAGATCGCCGTACCCCACCACCGTGCCGTACGGCACGCCGGAAGCCAGCTCGCGCAGTACCTGGCGGTTGAACCCGGTGATCAGCGACCAGTCCAACGGCAGCTCGAAGTCGCGCCGCTCACCATTGAAGTAGGCCGTCACCTGGCGTATCGCCTCGGCCAGGAACGGTGAAACGGGGTCTTCGACCGGCTCCGTGCCCAGCCGGGACGCGAGCCGCTCCAGTGCCCTGTCGCGCACCGCGTCGTTCGCGTGGAACACCACGTTCACCAGGCCGTCGCGCGTGGCGGCCAGCAACAGCGGACCGATGTCGGTGGCGACGACGGTCCACACCAGCTGCTCGTACTGCCCGTGGCTTTCCATGCGTCCACCGTACGGCGCAGCACTGACAACGCCCCGGCTGCGGACGAGGCCGCCCGTCCGCACTCGGGGGTGCGGACGGCTCAGGAGGCGGTGACCGCTCTGCGCACCACGTCGGGCACGTTCGTGATCAGGCCGTCCACACCGAAGCCGGTCAGCCGCCCGGCCTCGAAGCCGCTGTCGACGATCCAGGCGAAGACCTTCACCGGCATGTCGTGGGGGCCCTTCAGCGCGTGGACCGTGGAGACGTAGCGGGGGGACAGCCTGGTGTACTCCGAGTTGATCTGGTCGGTGAACCGCGCGTACGCCGGCAGCTCCGTCGTCCGGGGGGTGCCCAGGTACGCCGTCCTGATACCTGGCCGCAGTTCATGGACCCTCCGCACACTGTCCGCGCTGAAACTCTGGATGACGAGCCGGTGTCTGAGGTGGTCGGGGTCGAGCCAGCCCTCGTTGCTCAGCAGCTCGAGGGTCTGGCGCTCGATCCCCGGGTACAACTGCGGGTTCTTGATCTCCAGGACGAGCTTTTGGTGGTTGCGTGACACGCGTGCCATGTACTGCCGCAGCGTCGGAACGCGCGCGCCCGCGTATGGGGGGCCGAACCAGCTGCCCGCGTCCAGGCGTGCGATTTCCGCGGCGGTGAAGTCCTTCACCCTCCAGGGGGACCGGCGCGGGTACAGCTTCTTGACGTCGGTCGTGCGGTCCAGCGTCGCGTCGTGGATGACGACGAGCCGGCCGTCCTTGGTGCGCTGGACGTCGTTCTCGACCCAGTCGATGCCCATGGCGGCCGCCCTGTCGACGGCCGCCAGGGTGTTCTCGGGCGCATAGGCGGAGGCACCACGATGTGCGACGACGACCGGGCCGTCACCGCCGGTCGGATCCGTGTGCGGAGTCGGCAGTATGGCGACGCCGAGTCCGAAGAACGCGGTGGTCGTAGCGGCGGCAACGCGCGCGTGCATGCGTGCTCCTCGTGTCGTCCGATCACAGACAGCACCAGAGTGGCAGCAGAGCGTCAAGAAGTATGGGTGCAGGATGGTCACAGATTGAATGGAGTTACCTAAAGGTGCGCACAAGGGCCGCACAAGTGCGGCAGCACCGTGATTCTTTGCCGGAAAATCGTTCGACCGTTCCGGTGGGGGTCATACGCTCTGCCTCAGCAGCCCTGACCGTTCGTCGCGGTCCTGGGGATGGGGGCATTTCCGGAATCAAGGACGCATCAGGGTGGGAGGGGCAGTCGCGCATGCAGGGCACCGTCGACGGCTTCAGCTACGGACTCGTCACACCTGTGGTGGCGTACCTCATGGCCTGCCTCGGCGGCGCGCTCGGTCTGCGCTGCACCGCCAGATCGGTGCTGGTCGCCCAGTCCTGGCGGGTCGGCTGGCTCGCCCTGGGGGCCGCCGCCATCGGCTCCGGCATATGGACCATGCACTTCATCGCGATGATGGGTTTCAGCGTCAGGGAGACCCCGATCCACTACGACCGGGGGATCACGTTCGCGAGCCTGGCCGTCGCCATCGTCATGGTCGGCGTCGGGGTCTTCATCGTCGGATACCGAGGGGCCACCGGGGTGGCGCTGTTCACCGGCGGCACCATCACCGGTCTGGGCGTCGCCTCCATGCACTACCTGGGCATGGCCGGGATGCGCCTCAACGGCGTGCTCGGGTACAACACCTTCACCGTCGCCGTCTCGGTCGTCATAGCGGTCGTCGCGGCGACCGCCGCCCTCTGGGCGGCCGGCCAGGGCCGCGGATTTCTCTGGAGCATCGGAGCGAGCCTCGTCATGGGGCTCGCGGTCACCGGCATGCACTACACCGGGATGGCCGCCCTCCGCGTCCACGTGCACAGCTCGCCCGGTGCCCCGGCCGGTGAATCGCCCGCCACGCTGCTCGCTCCGCTGATGATCGGCCCGCTCGTCTTCCTGTGCCTGGCCGGCGTCGTCGTCATGTTCGACCCCCTGATCGTCATGGGCAAGCCGGTCTGGACTCCGGCCGAGCGCAAGCCCGGGGTTCCGGCCCATCCTGAGGTCGACGACACGGGGCGGCGTCCGCTGCTGCGCACCCCCGAGCGCGCCGGGTACCGGGGCCCCCGCACCCCGCAAAGGCGCTGATCCGACCCCGTTGTCAGTGGCGGGTCGTACGGTGGATGGCATGCGGCCCGTTTCACAGATCGAACGCACGCTGACGCCCTTCGAGGTCGTCAGCCCCTACCGGCCGAGCGGTGACCAACCTACGGCCATCGCCGAGCTGGAAAAGCGCATCCAGGCAGGTGAGAAGGATGTCGTCCTGCTGGGCGCGACCGGCACCGGCAAGTCCGCCACCACAGCGTGGATGGTCGAGAAGCTTCAGCGCCCCACCCTGGTGATGGCGCCGAACAAGACGCTGGCCGCCCAGCTGGCCAACGAGTTCCGCGAGCTCCTGCCGAACAACGCGGTCGAATACTTCGTCTCGTACTACGACTACTACCAGCCCGAGGCGTACGTCCCGCAGTCGGACACGTACATCGAGAAGGACTCCTCGATCAACGAGGAGGTGGAGCGCCTGCGGCACTCCGCGACCAACTCGCTGCTCACCCGCCGAGACGTGGTCGTGGTCGCGTCGGTCTCCTGCATCTACGGCCTCGGTACTCCCCAGGAGTACGTGGACCGTATGGTCAGCCTCAGGGTCGGCGACGAGATCGACCGCGACCAGCTGCTGCGCCGTTTCGTCGACATCCAGTACACACGCAACGACATGGCGTTCAGCCGCGGCACCTTCCGGGTGCGCGGCGACACCATCGAGATCTTCCCGGTGTACGAGGAGCTGGCCGTCCGGATCGAGATGTTCGGCGACGAGATCGAGGCCCTCTCCACCCTCCACCCGCTCACCGGCGAGATCATCAGCGACGAGCAGCAGCTGTACGTCTTCCCCGCCTCCCACTACATCGCCGGCCCCGAGCGCATGGAGCGGGCGATCAACGGCATCGAGAAGGAGCTGGAGGAGCGCCTGGCGGAGCTGGAGAAGCAGGGCAAGCTGCTGGAGGCCCAGCGGCTGCGCATGCGGACGACGTACGACATCGAGATGCTCCGCCAGATCGGGACCTGCTCCGGTGTGGAGAACTACTCGATGCACTTCGACGACCGCTCGCCCGGCACCCCGCCCAACACACTGCTGGACTACTTCCCGGAAGACTTCCTGCTCGTCATCGACGAGTCGCACGTCACCGTGCCCCAGATCGGCGCGATGTACGAGGGTGACGCCTCCCGCAAGCGCACACTCGTCGAGCACGGCTTCCGGCTGCCTTCGGCTCTGGACAACCGCCCACTGAAGTGGGAGGAGTTCCAGGAGCGCATCGGCCAGACGGTGTACCTGTCGGCGACCCCCGGGCAGTACGAGCTCTCGCGCTCGGACGGCCAGGTCGAGCAGATCATCCGCCCCACCGGCCTCGTCGACCCTGAGGTCGTGGTCAAGCCCACCGAGGGCCAGATCGACGACCTCGTCCACGAGATCCGCAAGCGCACCGAGAAGGACGAGCGCGTCCTGGTGACCACGCTCACCAAGAAGATGGCCGAGGACCTCACCGACTACTTCCTGGAAATGGGCATCCAGGTGCGCTATCTGCACAGCGACGTGGACACGCTGCGCCGCGTCGAGCTGCTGCGCGAGCTCAGGTCCGGTGAGTTCGACGTCCTGGTCGGCATCAACCTCCTCCGGGAGGGCCTCGACCTGCCCGAGGTCTCCCTGGTGGCGATCCTCGACGCCGACAAGGAGGGCTTCCTGCGCTCGGGCACCTCGCTCATCCAGACCATCGGCCGCGCCGCGCGCAACGTCTCCGGACAGGTCCATATGTACGCCGACAAGATCACCCCGGCGATGGAGAAGGCCATCGAGGAGACCAACCGCCGCCGGGAGAAGCAGATCGCGTACAACACGGCGAACGGCATCGACCCCCAGCCGCTGCGCAAGAAGATCAACGACATCGTGGCGCAGATCGCCCGCGAGGGCGTCGACACGGAGCAGCTGCTCGGCACCGGCTACCGCAAGGCGAAGGACGGCAAGGGCGTCAAGAGCCCCGTCCCCTCGCTCGGCACCCAGGCGGCGAAGGGCACGAAGGCCGCCAAGGGCAAGGCCAGGGAGACGGTCCCGACCGACCGTCCGGCAGCCGCACTCTCCGCGCAGATCGAGGAGTTGACGGACCGTATGCGGGCCGCCGCCGCGGACCTGCAGTTCGAGATCGCGGCCCGGCTGCGCGACGAGGTCTCCGAGATGAAGAAGGAACTGCGTCAGATGAAGGAGGCGGGCCTCGCCTGACGTTCCCGCCGCCCGTGCCGGACCCTCGAACCCGCGCAGTTCTGTTGCAACACCGACACAAAGCGCGGTCGGGGGTTCGGCACTGTCGGTGCCGCTGCGTAGGGTTTCTGTCATCCGCGGAATCCGCGACCAACAGGGGACTGCTCGAGAGGGGAACAGCGCGTGACCGTCAACTTGACCAAGGGTCAGGCCATCAGTCTGCAGAAGAACGACGGAGGCCTGCTGACCGCGGTGCGCATGGGGCTCGGCTGGCAGGCGGCCCCCCGGCGCGGGCTGTTCGGTTCGCGCACCCGGGAGATCGACCTCGACGCGTCGGCCGTGCTGTTCGCGGACAAGCAGCCCGTGGACGTGGTCTTCTTCCAGCACCTCGTGAGCGACGACGGTTCCGTGCGGCACACGGGTGACAACCTCGTCGGCGGTGTGGGCCAGGGCGGCGACGACGAGGCGATCCTCGTCGATCTGCAGCGCGTCCCGGTGCACATCGACCAGATCGTCTTCACCGTGAACTCGTTCACGGGCCAGACCTTCCAGGAGGTGCAGAACGCCTTCTGCCGCCTGGTCGACGAGGCCGGCGGTCAGGAGCTGGCCCGTTACACCCTCGCGGGCGGCGGCGCGTACACGGCGCAGATCATGGCGAAGGTGCACCGCACGGGCACGGGCTGGACGATGACGGCCCTCGGCACCCCCGCCAACGGCCGCACCTTCCAGGACCTGATGCCGTCGATCGTGCCTCACCTGTAGTCAGCCGGGCGCCCGGGACACGAAGCGACGTAGGGGGACAAGGCGATGACGGCCGAGCTCGTCCGGGGACAGAACCACCCACTTCCCCAGGCCCGACTCGAGGTCCGGGTGTCGGCCGGCAAGCCGATCGTGGCGGGGGCCACGCTCAGTGACGCGCAAGGCAAGGTGCGCGGCACCGAGTGGGTGGCCCATCCGGGCGCGCCCACGCTGCCCGGCCTGGAGGTCTCCAAACAGGCGGCGGCCGATCACCGCCTCGCGTTCGACCTGGACGCCCTCCCGGAGAGCGTGCACCGGGTGGATGTGCTGCTCGCCCTGCCGACCGGGATCGGCGGTCCGGCAGGGTTCGGCGCCGTTGCTGCCCCCTTCGTCGCGGTCACCGGGCTCGACGGTTCCGAGGTCGCCAGCTACACGATCACCGGGCTGGACTCCGAGTCGGCCGTCATCGCGCTGGAGCTCTACCGCAGGGAGGGCACCTGGAAGGTGCGCGCGGTCGGCCAGGGGTACGCGGGCGGGCTCGCCGCGCTGCTCGCGGACCAGGGCCTGGCCGAGGCCGGGCAGCTTGCGACCACCATCAACGACGCGGTGGTCCAGGGACTGGCCCGCTCGGTGGCACCTCCCCCGCCCCGCCTGCCGGAGGGCGATCGCGCGCGGCAGACGCCGGCTGCCGCGGGATCCCAGGGCGCCGGCGGCACCGTACCGCCGCAGCAGGGTGCGCCCGGCGGGCCGCCCCATGGATCCCCGTACGACGTCACCGGCGCGGCGAGCCCCGTTGCGCCAGCCGCCCAGGGTGCGCCGATCAACTACACCCACCCCGGCCGGGCGGCAGGGGCGCCGCCCCCGCCTCCGCCCACCGCACCGACTGCCGAGCCCGGACAACCCGCACAGCCCCTCGCGGGCGACGCGACCGGCTGGTCCATGGAGGAGCGGCTGTACAACCAGGTCTGGGGCATGTTCGAGGACCTGGCGCGCACAGTGGCCGCCTACCGCAGCGCCGTCGACTTCGCCGACTCGCGCATGGAGCAGGAACTGGACAAGGTCCTGTCCGATCCGCGCAGCCGTATCGGCGGGCAGGCCGGCATCGCGCGCGAAGCCGCCCAGGCGAGGCACACCGAGCTCGTCAGTCAGGCCAGGGCCGCGCTCGACCGTGACCTGACGCAGCTCGTCGCCGAATCTGATGTGGTCGAGCCGGCCCTGCCCACGGCGCTCGCGCGCTGGGACAACCCGATCTGGCAGGGGTACCGGGTGCCGATGGAGATCCCCATGGCCCTGCGCCTCGGCGATCTCCACCTGCCGGAGAGCGAGGGCCTGCGCATCCCCATGCTGATGAGGCTGCCGCTGGAGCGCGGGCTGTGGATCGACAGCGGCCGCTCGGTACATCACGACGAACTCGCGGACCCGGACGAACTGCGCCGCCTGGCCATGGACGTGGCGGTGGCGCACGCGGCACGACTGCTCGCGGTCTACCCGGCCGGCGAGTTCGTGGTGCACGTCATCGACCCCGCGGGTTCGGCCGCCCCGTCACTCACCCCCCTCGTGCGGTCAGGTGTGCTCCCCGCCCCGCCGGCCCTCGGTGCCGCGGGCGTGGCCGACGTGCTGACCAGGCTCACGGAGCGTGTCGACCTGGTGCAGATGGCCGTGCGCGGCGGCGCTTCGGACGCGTTGCCGCCCGGCCTGGACACGGCCGAACAACTGCTGATCGTCAATGACTTCCCGCATGGTTTCGACGACCGCGCCGTGACCCGGCTGCGCTACCTCGCGGACGAGGGCCCGTCCGTCGGGGTCCACCTCATGATGGTCGCCGACCGTGAGGACGCAGCCGCCTACGGGCCGCTGCTCGACCCGCTGTGGCGTTCGCTGCTGCGGCTGACCGCGGTGCCCGACGACCACCTGGCGGACCCCTGGGTCGGCCACGCCTGGACGTACGAGCCGCCACGTGTCCCGCGGGACAGTCAGGTGCTCGACCGGGTGCTCACCCGGGTCGCCGAGGCGCGCCGCTCCTGGAACCGCTGATCCGGGCCAGCCCCCTCTTCAAGACCAAGCAAAGTGACTCTGAGCTGGCAATTTGGCAGTTCTTTTACCAACGGCTTTACCCTTCCTTGGTGATTCCGGTACTCTCATTCGCACGGAGGGGAGTACTCCCTACCTGCTGCGGCGTACCCGTCAGTCCGGATCGGCCAGATCCCGGGGCGTCGGCCCGCAGGCATCGGGCGCGTCCCAGCGCCCGGCGGCCCCGCGGGTGGAAGAGACCTCCGGCAGCGACGACGCTGACAGATGCCGTGACGTACTGCCGGAGGCGCAGTGGATGTTTCCCTGACCCTGTGGGTCCTGACGATCGTGGGCCTTGCCGCCCTGATCGCGGTCGACTTCTTCATCGGCCGCAAGCCGCACGACGTAACGATCAAGGAAGCCGGTATCTGGACGATCGTCTGGATCACCCTTGCCGGGCTCTTCGGCTTGGGGCTGCTCGTCTTCGGCGGCGGCCAGCCGGCCGGAGAGTTCTTCGCCGGCTTCATCACCGAGAAGTCGCTGAGCGTCGACAACCTCTTTGTCTTCGTGCTGATCATGGCGAAGTTCGCGGTGCCCTCGCAGTACCAGCAGCGGGTGCTCCTCGTCGGTGTCCTCATAGCCCTGGTGCTGCGAGCCGCCTTCATCGCCGCGGGCGCAGCGATCCTCGCGTCCTTCTCCTGGGTCTTCTTCCTGTTCGGCGCGTTCCTGATCTGGACCGCCTGGAAGCTGATCCTGGAGGCCGGGGCCAGGGGAGAGGACGAGGAGTACAAGGAGAACAGGCTGTTGAAGGCCGCCGAGCACCGCTTCGGTGTCGCCGACCGCTATCACGGCACCAAGCTGTGGGTCAGGCAGAACGGCAAGCGGGCCATGACGCCGATGCTCGTCGTGATGCTCGCGATCGGCACCACCGATGTGCTCTTCGCCCTCGACTCCATACCCGCGATCTTCGGTCTGACGCAGGCCCCGTACATCGTCTTCACGGCCAACGCGTTCGCGCTGATGGGTCTGAGACAGCTGTACTTCCTCATCGGCGGCCTGCTCAAGAAGCTGGTGCACCTCTCCTACGGTCTGTCGGTCATCCTCGCCTTCATCGGCGTCAAGCTGGTGCTGCACGCCCTCCACGAGTCCGGGGTCCATGTCCCCGAGATCTCCATCCCGGTCTCGCTGATCGTGATCTGCGCCGTCCTGATCGTCACGACGGTCACCAGCCTGCTGGCCAGCAGGAGGCAGGAAACGGTCGAGGCGGCGGAGAAGGACGCCGAGAACGCTTCGAAGCACAGCATCGAGGCCTGACCCACATCCGGGGTTCCA
>NZ_JAYWVC010000125.1:0-25114 GCF_036281785.1 Streptomyces chiangmaiensis
CCCGAAATACTGATCTTGCGGCACGAGGCCGCGGTGCTGCGCCCCGTTCGTGATGGAGGTACGCACTCGCACCGTCCACATCCTCGGCGTCACCGCCCACCCCAACCGCGGCCTGGGACACCCAGCAGGCCCGCCAACTGCCGTGCCAGCTCGGCGACCGCACCGCCGACTTCACCCAACCAGCAGCACCACAACGAACCTCCAGCGGCGACCCAGCGGGAGAAGGTGGTGGTGAACGCGAAGGCGGTGGCCCGCATCGGGTGGGGTACTGCTCGGGCAGCCAGATGGTGAACACCGCCAAGCTGGCACCGCCGAGGCCGGGGACGGGCAGGAACGCGAAGGTCAGGCCGATGGAGTGCAGGGGGTAGGCCAGGCCGTACGCACCGACGATCACCAGTGCGAAGAGCGTGGCCAGCGCGCCGCGGCGGCCGGCACGTGTGGCGAGGCGGGGTACCGCAAAGCAACCGAGGATGGTGAAGGCGGCCACCGTCATCGAGGACAGGCTGGCCAGGCGTACGGTGGTGTCGTGGTCGTAACCGGCCTGTGCGCACAGGGTGTTCATGGCGGTGGGAACGTCGGTGGAGCCGGCCCACAGGCCGATGACGCAGACCACCAGGAGCAGCAGGTTGCCGAGGGTGCGGCTGCCGTACTCGCCGGAGAGCACCTCCTTGACACGCTGCCAGAAGGACTGCTGGACGCGGCGAAGTAGCCGCCGGCCACATAGGTGAGCCAGGCCAGTTGCCCGTCGAGCAGTGAGACGTCGACGTGCTGGCCGCGACCCTCGGTTCCCCGTGCGAGCAGGGCGGCGAGGATGCCGACGGTGGCCCACATGCCGGCGCCGATGTCCGCGGTGGCGACGCCTGGACGCAGCGGCGGCCCGCCGGGTTCGCCGGTGATGCTCATCATGCCGCTCTGCGCCTGGGCGATGGCGTCGTACCCGGGTCGTGAGGCCCAGGGGCCGGTCTGGCCGTAGCCGGATATCGAGGCGTAGACCAGGCGCGGATTGCGTGCGGACAGTTCCCGGTGGCCGAGCCCGAGGCGGTCGGCGGTGCCGGGGCGGAAGTTCTCCACGAGTACGTCGGCGCGGTCTGCGAGGCGCAGCACGAACTCGCGGCCCCGATCCGTCTTGAGGTCGACGGACACACCGCGCTTGTTGCGGTTTGCGGCCAGGAAGTAAGCGGCCTCGGTGCCCTGGAACGGCGGGCCCCACTGGCGGGTGTCGTCCCCGTCCTTCGTGTCCTCGACCTTGATGACGTCGGCGCCAAGGTCGGCGAGGACCATGGTGGCGAGGGGGCCGGACAGGATCCGTGAGAGATCCAGGACGCGGATTCCGGTCAGGGGACCGGGAGCGGTGGGCGCCGTGGCCGAACCTGGTGTGCTGAGGGGTGTTCCCGGCGGGGAGCCGGGTGCTTCGGTCGATGTCATACCGGGCTGGGTGCCTTTCTGGGGAGGGCGTGGTCTCGACAGTTCCAAATTGGTTGGACCACTGGACCACTAGACCGGTGAGCTAGAGTGTTCAGTCGGGGCCGAACAGCTGTCAAGGGGCAGCTTTGAGGTTCGAGGGACCCCATCCGGAAAGGGACCTGCGCCTGTGACTGAGTCGCTGCGCCCGCTGGCACGGCCCCGCCTCTACGAGCAGGTGGTCGCCAGACTGCGGGAGTACGTGGAGCACGAACACCTGCACGCGGGGGACAACCTGCCCCCGGAGCGTGAACTCGCGGACCGGCTGGGCGTCAGCCGCACTTCGGTCCGGCAGGCCATCGTCGCCCTTGAGGTGCAGGGCCTGGTCGAGGTGCGGCACGGTGGCGGCACATACCTGCTGCGCGACCGGCTCGACGCCGAACCTCTGGAGACGATGATCGACCGGCGGCGCCGGCTCCCGGACGTCCTGGACGCCCGGGACGCCCTGGAGACAAAACTCGCCGCGCTCGCGGCCGAACGCCGCACCGATGAGGACCTTCAGGAGATCGATGCGGCCCTGACGGTCATGGCCGAGGCCATCGACCGCGGCGAACTCGGCGTCTCCGAGGACAAACGCTTCCACGCCGCTGTCACCGCGGCCGCCCACAGTCCGCTGCTCGGCGCCTTCATGGCGGAGATCGCGCTGCCCATCGCCGAGAGCCGCGCCGAGTCACTGCGTCAGCCCGGCCGCCCGGCGCTGTCACTGGAACAGCACCGCAGCATCGCCGAGGCGGTACGCGCGGGCGACCAGGAAGCTGCCGCGCACGCGATGCACCACCACGTGGTGACCGTCGGCCACGTCAAATTGCTGGACTGGCAGGCAGAGGCCACGGATTGAGCCGAGGAGGCCCAAGCCCCAAGAGGTGACACGGCGTTCATCATGAGCAGTGCCTGCGCGATTCACCGGCCGAAGCGTGCTTGACCTGCCCACGGACCTGCGGCCGGGGCCGTCGAACAGGGGGCGGCACGGCGCGGGTGGGGCCCATGGAGGTAATGCGCGAGGGGCGGATGGCCCAGTTCACCGACCAGCAGGGGTCTGGTTCGGGGTGTTGCAGCCGGACAAGACGAATGGGGTGCGCCGTACTTCGCGCGCGGACGCCGACGAGTCGTACGGAAGACGCAGCAGAACCGCGGCTCGGTGCTTATGCCGGCGTCGGACATGCGGGACGTCACCAAGATCGCGTGGCTGGCGGCCGGTCGGTGGGGCGCCTCCGCTCATGGCCGCGCACCCTCTTGACATGTCCGTAGCGGGGTAGCACCCTCGCCGCAATTGGTTCATTGGTTCAGTGGTTTAACCACTTGGAGTCGCCATGACCGCACCACATTCCTCTGCCACCCCTGAAGCGATAAACAAACACCGCCGCCGCGCCGTGGTCGCCAGCACGGTGGGCACCGCGATCGAGTGGTACGACTTCTTCCTCTACGGCACCGCCGCGGCTCTGGTCTTTCCCCACGTGTTCTTCCCCGGCGAGGACGCGTACACCGGAGTGCTCGCTTCGTTCGGCACGCAGTTCGTCGGCTTCGCGGCCCGTCCGCTGGGAGCGGCGATCTTCGGGCACGTCGGAGACCGGGTCGGCCGCAAGTCCACACTCGTGACCACCCTCGTCCTGATGGGGGTCAGCACTTTCCTCATCGGGGTGCTGCCGGGCTACGCCTCTATTGGCCTTGCCGCACCCGTACTGCTGGTCCTGTTGCGGATCGCGCAAGGCATCGGCGTAGGCGGGGAATGGGGTGGCTCGGTCCTGATGTCGATGGAATGGGGTGACAAGCGCCGCCGCGGGCTGATGGCGAGCTGGCCGCAGCTCGGCGTGCCGCTCGGCCTTCTCGCCTCGACCGGTATGGTCAAGATGACGAACGCGGTGTCCGGCGGCGGCTTCGACAGCTGGGGCTGGCGGATACCCTTCCTCGCCAGCGTGGTACTGATCGGCATCGGGCTCTACGTGCGTCTGCGCGTGCTGGAGAGTCCAGCCTTCACCGAGCTCAAGCAGGAGCGTGTGGTGGTGCGCCAGCCAGTCTGGAGCGTGCTGCGGCACCAGCCGCGCACGGTGCTGACCTCCGCCTTCGTCCGGATGTCGGAGCAGGCGCCCTTCTACCTCTTCATCACCTTCGTGCTCACCTACGGCACACAAAAGCTCGATCTTCCCAAAGGCGACCTGCTGAACGACACGCTCATTGCGGCAGCCGTCGGGCTGATCAGCGTCCCGCTCTTCGGCCACCTCTCCGACCGTTTCGGTCGACGCCTGGTCTACGGCATCGGCATCTTCTGTACCGGGCTGTATGCGTTCCCGTACTTCGGCTTGCTCAACACGGGCAGCTCCGGTCTCGTCCTCCTCGCGATCGTGCTTTCCCTGATCTTCCACGACATCCAGTACGGCCCCCAGGCCGCATTGATCGCCGAGGGATTCGGGACGAACGTCCGCTACAGCGGCGCCGGGATCGGCTATCAGCTCGCCTCGGTGATAGCGGGCGGACCGGCGCCGCTCATCGCGGCGGCGATCCTCGAGCACACCGGCTCCAGCACGGGGATCAGCTGGTACATCGTCGGCTGCTGCGCCGTTGCCATGACCGCGCTGCTGCTCATGCCACACCAGGCATCGGCTGTCACGGCCTCGCACGGAACGGTTCCGGCGCGCACCAACACAGCGCCCTCGCCGGGAGAGCTCTGACCAAGGCGGGTACGGATGTTGAATCAGTCGAAGGCGTACTCCCCGAATCGCTGTTTTCCGATTTCGCGCTTGAGGCCGGCCTGCTGGTGTGGGGGTGTTGCGCTTCTCGGCGAATCCATCGCCGAGACGGTCGGCGACCTGCTGGAACAAGCAGGAAGCGGGCCGGAGGAGGCTGTCCCGCCAAGCCCGGCCGCCGCAGCCGGGGCCGAAGGTCGCGGCCCACGCCCGGGCCACCGCCCAGCATTCCCGGCCCCGCCCCGCCGGCACCCGCCACTGTGCCAGCGTCGCCATGCGGCAGCCGCCTCAGCGCTTGACCTGCACATCGCTCGGGCTTGGCGTCCGCGCTCTGCACCAGGGCGATTAGGGTGGGCAAAGCGCCACCGTGGCATCGTGACGATGGCGCGTGTTCCCGTCCCGCTGCGCCTCGCCCGCCGATCCCTCTCTGAGCTGGCTTGCCCGGCGCCGAGCGCGGAGGCCCCGCCGACGCGCAACAACAGTTCCAAGCCGCCCGATCCCCCGCCGCGCCGACCGCCCGCCCCAGCCCTTTCTCTTTCTGCTTCAGGGGTCGGCTGCGAGAGGCGCATAGGGGGATGTCGGGCTCCCGACCACGCCCAAACAGGCATGGTGAGCTGCGGATACGCCGTCAGGCGCACGGTGGGTGCGGAGAGTTGTCGGCGGGGATGAGGGCGGGGCTTTCGGCGGGGTTTCCGCGGATCGAGCAGACGCGACGAAGGTTGGCCAAGCTGCGCAGCGAGGGCCTGATCGATCGCATCACGCTGCCCCAGGCCGGGCGCACCCGGGTGTGGTTTGCCACCCAGTACGGTGTGCAGGTCGCCTCCGAGTGGCCGGAGTTGCGCCAGTGGCCGCCGCCGAAGCTGATCGCCGACCCTACCGCCGCGCGGCTTCGGGCAGGACACGCGCTGGCGGTAACGGAGACCGGGCTTGCTTTCCTGCAGGACTCCCGGCGCCGTGGGGACGTGTGCCGGCCGCTGGACTGGATCCCCGAGGTCTACCACTCCCTCGGTGGCGGCGAGGCCGTCATCCCTGACGCCCTCCTGTACTACCGCAGCTGCGGCGACGGCGGGTCGATGTTGCGGGCCTTCGTGGAAGTCGACCGGGCCACCATGGGCCCCGAACGCCTGGCCGCCAAACTCGGCGCCTACGCCCGCCTGCACGCCTACGTGCCCACACCCATCGGCCGCCCACAGCCGAACTTCGGGCTGCAGCCTTTGGAGGAGGACTGGAGGCGCCGCTACGCCCTGTTCCCGCGGCTGCTGTTCGTCCTGGACGGCACCGGCCCCAGCGGCATCGCCACGCGTATCCAGGCCCTGCGCGCTGCCACCAGGGCACTGGCGCTGTCCAGCTTCCTGCGCGATGTCCCTGTCCTGGCAGCCCCTCTGACCGACCTGCTCCGCAACGGCCCCTCCGCACCCGTATGGCACCCCATCCACGTCCCGGACCAGGACCACAAGGTCGGCTGGATGCACTCCCGCCGCGCCTAGCTGCTCCGCCCGCGCCTGCGTAATTCTCCCGACCATGGACCCGACCACAGCAGGTCACAGCGCTGCGCGGCGCCTCGCGCACGTGATGGCTGCGCAACCGCCCAGGCTGCCTCCAGCACGCCGCTGGCATGGCCTGGACATCATGCCCGACCACGGCCTGTACGGACCCGCCCATGGAGCGATCCAGCCCGACCATGGACCCGACCAGAGCAGGTCACAGCGGTGCGCACACCGTCCGACCGGTAGCTGCGCAATGGGATCTCGATCGCGCAACGACGGATGTCGTCCAGGCCCGGGTGCGCAGGATACGCACCGTGAAGTCGCCTTGGGGGCGGGGCTGCGCAATGGTCCCGGACACGAATGCGCAGCCCATTGCGCAGATCTGTTTCAGCAGGGCCGATAGTCGTCTGAGCGTTGGAGCAGGAAGCCGCGCTCCACCCCGGGCTCGACCACCCGCGGACCGTCAACCTGCGCGACGACGTCGTGTGACGGGCGCCGGATTCGTGTACGCCCGCCCGCGCCTTCGCCCCGGACCGGCTCACCGCCACCATCACAGCACTCAGCCTCGCAAGCATCACGGCGAGCACCGCACAGACCCAAACCCTGCTCCTGCCGAAAACCCATCCGCGCTGGTGGGAGGCAGTGTGCCTCGGCCACCGGGCGCCGACCGCGTCGCCCGAAGTGTCAAAGTCAGCACCCTGGCCGCCTTGTGGATCAAGGCGGCATGATGATCGACCGTGCTGCTGAAACTGGCCTACCTCGGCGTCATGAGTGCCCTCGCCCTCCTGCGATTGCTCCCGATGAGCGACCGCAAGAAGGATGCCGAGATGCTCGCCTTGCGTCACCAGATCACGGCGGCGTCTGTGGAGATGCGGCGGTCAGTCCCTCCTGCGGCTTGGTTGGAGCTGTGGCGGGCCGACCACGGCCCCCGCTTCCCCATCGTGACCGAGGTCGGGCTCGCGTGGTCGGTAGCGGATTTGCCGGGGACGAAGTTGTTCGCGGGCAATGCGGCCTCCCCGGCCCTGCGAGCCTCCCAGGAAGCGACGAAGCCCTGTTGACACCTACGAATCTCGCAGGGCGCCTGCAGGGCTTCGTGTCATTGAAGGCTGGTCGAGTTGCTACGCGCCTACGCCGCCTCCACTCTCTGACCGTACGTCCGGGAGTGACCGCTTCAACGCCTGGCTCAATACCTCAGCAGCAGTTCCCGAGAGCGGTTGGTCCGGCAGACATAGCCGCTGACCACGGGACTCCGCCACGTCTAGCGCGTCGCGGAGGCATTCCGCCGTACGCCGCAGCATGTACATGGCCTCATCAACGGTCAAAGTCACACCCAGCATGGGGCGCACCAGCGCCAACACCGCTGTGCCTACTTCCAGTTGCTGCGCCTCGATGGCGTCTGCGAACAGCGAGAGCGGACCGTCTGGATTGTTGGAAGGCATATACGCGGGCTTGCCTTCCGACCCGTTGAACGGGAGGCGTCGAAGGCGGGTCATTCGGTCACCGCCGAAACGCAGTCCTGCCCAACGACAGCCAGTACTGCCGTGCACCCCTTCTCGCGCCGGCACCGCCCTTCTCGCGCCTGTTCGTGCTCCACCAGGTACGACTTCACCAGCAGCAGGGACTCCGTCTCCATGACGTCCGCCGCGCGCTGGCAACGCGGAGCGGAAAGGGTTCGTATCGGCGCAGCTTGCGCCCGGCACTTTCCGAGGACAGCCCGTAAGAAGCCGAGAATCAGCGCCACTAGGCTTCGCATTGTCGTTCGCTCCTTGCCAGCGATCGGCCACGCCCCAGGGGGTGTTCGCAGCACCCGCCGGGGGCCTTTCCCGTGTATCGATACGTCTCTAGACGTATCTCAAAGTGCCACCACGAATGGGTACGCCTAGCTTCCAGCTATGGCCATTGATCCGGATGCGGAGATTGATCACGGCGCCCCGCTCACGCCGTACCGGCAACTCGCCGAAATTCTGCGTGCGCGTATCCGGCGAGGAGACTGGGCACCAGGACGCGCGATCGCGTCTGAGACTCAGCTAGTGCAGCAATACGGGCTTGCACGCAGCACGGTACGGCGGGCTATCGCTGTCCTGGTGGAGTCCGGAGAGGTCTTCACAGTGCCCCAGCGCGGCACCTACGTGGCGGAAAAGCCCAGTTCAGAGGCCATATAGTGCAGTACTGTAAGGACGCGGGGTCTACCGACTCGCCGCCACAGCGGAACTCGGCGTCGCAGTCGTCGTCACGACCGCCTCGCACGTGCGGGCCCACTCGACCAGGGCGAGTCCCGGCTCCGGAACCGAACGCGACGCCGACAGGCCCCGCCCTCTGACGAGCGCGCGACTGTTCGACTTCGAGGTCATCGAGCATGCCACGCGACACATCCCGATCCTGGTCGCAACCGCACACCCGATCGCGCAGCGGAACACCGTCACCGGGCTGAAGGTCGGCCCTGGGCATCACCATCAGCTACGAACACGCGACAAGGACCGCGACCGTAAGGTCGAGGCCCTTATCTCCGTATCGTCAGTGGTTGTGTCCGAAACGGGGCGGGGCGGGGGCGTGGATCTCGATCGTGAGTCGGCCCGCGCCCCGGTGGGCGGTGGCTAATGCCCTGACCGGAAAGGTTCGCCGGGCTTGGCGGGTGCCGGACGACGTGGCGCTGATCGGCTTCGAGGACTCGCCGATCGCGCGGCACACCAACCCGCTGCTGACCAGCGTGCGGCAGCCGATGGCGGAGGTGGGCCGCACGCTGGCGCGAGTACTGCTGGAGGAGATCGCCGCCTACCCGACGGCGCGCGGTGCTGGCGACAGAACTGGTTTGGTGGGAGCGCGCGTAGGGCGGGGCTCGTACGTGCTCGGCCAGACGTTGTCGTACCCCCGGTGTAGCGTCCAGGCCGGGTCAGGTTCATGCTCTGCGGTTGACGGAGGCGAGCGGATGACGAGCACGACAGGCGAGCCCGTGGTGGTGTCCCGGCGCATCGGCGCCCCGGCGGGGGACATCTTCAGGATCCTGGCCGACCCCGGACGGCACCCGGACCTCGACGGCTCGGGGATGCTGCGCGGTGGCGTCTTTGACGCCGTGGTCTCGGGCGTCGGGGACGTCTTCGTGATGCGGATGCACTACGAGCGCTACGGCGACTACGAGATGCACAACCACGTCGTCGAGTACGAGCCGGACCGCCGCATCGGCTGGGAGCCGAGGCCCGGTCGCGGGCACCCGAACGCCACCGCGCCCGGGGCCGCCTGGGGCCACCGGTGGATCTTCGACCTGGTCCCGGACGGGGCCGGGGCGACGGTGGTGACCGAGATCTTCGACGGTTCGCGCTTGCCGGAGGACAAACGAGCGGAAGTGGACAGCGGGCGCGCCTGGTGGCAGACGCAAATGGCGAGCACCCTCGAACGCCTCGCCGAACTGTGCGCCGCCCGGTGAACGCCGAACTCGACGCCCTCAGGGGCGCCCTGGACCGCCAGCGCGAGCACGTTGTCGGGATCCTTGAAGGGCTCTCGGAGGAGGATCTGCGGCCGACTCGGGCGGGGGCACCCACGAGTTCGTCGACTGGCTGTCCGCCCGCGGCCGGTGGCTGTCCTAGTCGGTCGGCATGACCATCGGCGACCAGGCCGTGGCCTGGTGGGACTGACAGTCGTCTGCGCCGTGCCCGTCAAGCGGTCTTCGTGGATGACCCAGTTCAGCCAGGAGACGGCCGGGTCGGGTGAACCCGCACATAGGCGCTGGTAACGCGAGCGCAGCTCTTGCAGGGTGTCCGGGGTGCCGCCAATGTGGGTGTGCAGGGCCGGGTTGCCGAGTACCTGCGCCATCTCCTCGGCGTGCGCGACGCGAAGCGGTAGCAATTCCAACCGCTTGGTGCGGACGGGCTCGGCCTCGATGGTGCTCACGCCGCGGCCACCTCATGGCGTTCGACGAGGCGACCGTTTTCGAAGCGGGCCCCGGCGCGGACCAAGGCGACGAGATGCGGGGCGGTCATCGCCCGCCAGCGGGCCTGGGCGGACTCGGCGAGCTTGAACACCATCGCCAGCGCTGCGGCGGGGGGATGCGGCGCGACTGCCACCATCACAAGAGCCTCAGCCGGTTCCGAAGGTGGCGACGTTCAGCCTCGGTGGGCGCTAGGTCGAGCGCCGCGCGATAGCTGTCGCGGGCTTCCGCTGCACGGCCGGCGCGTCGCAGTAGTTCGGCACGCGTCGCATGCAGCAGATGGTACCCGTCCAGCTGCCCGGTCTCTGCGATCGCATCGACCAGCGGCAACGCCGCCTCCGGGCCTTCCGCCATGCCGATCGCGACGGCGTGGTTCAGATCGACGATCACGCTCGGTGCCACGAGGACGAGTTGCGCGTACAACCCGACGATCTGTGGCCAGTCGGTTTGGGCTGCCACCGGCGCGGTGGCGTGGCACGCTGCGATGGCTGCCTGGACTTGGAACGGTCCGGCCCGGCGCCGTCGCAGCGCTCGTTCGAGGATTGTGAGGCCCTCCGCGATCTGAGCCTGATCCCACAGCGAGCGATCTTGCTCCTCCAGGGTGACCAGATCGCCGTTGGCGTCGATGCGCGCCGGCCGCCGGGCGTCATGCAGCAACATCAGCGCGAGCATGCCGTGCACCTCGGGTTCGTCGGGCATCAATACGGTGAGCACGCGGGCGAGACGGATGGCCTCCCCCCGTAGCCGGGTCTTGTGCGGGTCTCCGTATCCGTCGTTGAACACCAGGTAGAGCACGTGGAGTACGGCGGGAAGGCGGTCTGGCAGCAGGTGCGCGGGTGGCACGCGAAACGGGATGCCTGCGTGGGCGACCTTCTGTTTGGCTCGGAAGAGGCGTTGCCCCATGGTGCGTTCCGGTACCAGGAATGCACGCGCGATTTCGGCGGTGCTCATGCCGGTCAGGCTCCGCAGGGTCAGCGCCACTTGAGCGTCGAGATTCAGCGACGGATGGCAGCAGGTGAACATCAGCTCAAGGCGCTCGTCCGGGATCTCGCTGTCGCTTGCGTATGGCGGTGGCTGCTCCGGTTCCATCGCCGCCACCTTTCGCAGCTTCGCCGCCTCGGTCGAGGCACGGCGCATCCGGTCGACCGCGCGGTTGCGTGCGGCGGTGGTGAGCCAGGCAAGTGGTTGGTTCGGTATGCCTGATTGCGGCCACTTCTGGAGCGCCTGCGTGAACGCGTCCTGCACACACTCTTCGGCCAGGCCCCAGTCACCGCCGGTGAACCGGATCATGGTGGCCACGATCCGGCTCCACCCGTCGGTGTAGATCCCGGCGATGCACTCCTTTACCTGGGATTCCACCGGCCCTCTCCGTCAGCTGTTCACTCGTCAGCGTCGCCGGGCCAGAACGGCCGCAGCTCGATCATCCCGCTCCACGCCATCGGGTGCTTGGACGCGACGTCGATGGCTTCGTCGAGGTCGGCGCATTCGAGGATGTCGAAGCCGGCCATCAGGTCCTTGGTCTCCGCGTACGGTCCGTCGGTGAGCAGCACCTCACGGTTACGGACGCGAACTGTGGTGGCGTCGCTCGCCGGACGGGTGCGATTACCCATCAGCCGGATCCCCTTGCCGTCCATCTCCGTGACCCAGTCCTCGACATCCGGGGCACCATCGTCCTGCCCGGGGGTGTAGTCCGGGTCCGTACACACCAACATCAGGTACTTCATCGCTTTGATCCATTCGTGGTTTCGGCAGCGGTCATCGCGCCGATCGTGGTGGTCATGTTCCGGCACAGCGTGACGAGACGGCGGCCCAAAGCCTGCGGATCGGCCTCGGCTCCGACTCGGGCGCCGGTGTTTTGCCGGGGCCGTGCGTGAACGAGTGGAAAACCTGGGTGCTTCCCGCCTCGCCGCCCTCTCCCAGCTCATATCGCCAGGTCGAGCCGACCAGGCCGGAATCGTCGAGAACCGTCCAGGCGAAGGTGCGCGGTCGCTCGGCTTCGGTGACCACGCAGTTCACCGTACTGACAAAACCGCTGGCAAAGTGGTTGCGGGCGGTGAACCGGGCCCCCGCAGATGGGCCGAGGGCACCGTTGGCCCAGGTGCCCCCCATCGCCTCCGGACTCCACTCACCGATCCGGTCCACCGCGGTGATCAACTCCCACATCCGCTCGCGCGATATCTGGACGGTCAGGGCAATCGCTACCTGCGCACCAGTGACGAAGTCCATGAGCGGTCTCCCTTCCCGTTCGTCATGTGGATGACGAACGGGCATGCCGCTCCACTACAGGCTCTCGTGAAGATTTTTTTGTGGTAACTGTCAATATTTTTGGCCGGTTGAGGCATGTTACGCGGCGAGGGCCTCGTGGAGTTCGACGAGGTGACCGTTTTCGAAGCGGGCCCCGGCGCGGACCAAGGCGACGAGATGCGGGGCGGTGATCGCCCGCCAGCGGGCCTGGGCGGACTCGGCGAGCTTGAACACCATGGCCAGCGCGGCGGCGGGGCTACCGGCCCCGCGGGTGACCAACCCGCTGAACCTTCCTGGTCACAGCACTAGTGGGCGGCTGGATCGTCGACCGGGGTACCGGCTCGGGTTCGCGGTGTTGTGAGGCTCGGTGCGGATGCGCGGGGTGTTTCCCACCGAGGACCTGGCGGTGGTGCCCGCCGTGGTAGTGCAGTTCGCGGACGAGCACAGGCATGGGTCAGCTCGTCAGCCTCGATGGGCCACAAGATCGTCATGCAGGCCGATCCGCCCGATCTTGCCGCTCTGGCGATGAGGCCATCGTCGTGATCGCGCGGTCCGAGAGTGAGCTGGAGTAGACGAAGCTGGTCGCGACGGAGCCAAGTCCGGCGATTCGGCCCGTCGTTGTTTCGAGGTGGCGCATGGAACGGGCGAGGACCTTGAGTACGAAGCAGTCTTCACCTGTGACGTGGTGGGCTTCCATGATCTCAGGCGTGGTCGCAACCAGATCGTGGAACGGTTTGTAGTTGCCCGTGGGGTAGCGGAGGCGGACGAAGGCCAGGATGCCGAGTCCAAGTCGTTGTGGGTCCACCACTGCCGAGTAGCCGCGGATCACACCGCTCTCTTCCAGCCGCCGCACCCGTTCGGTGACAGCACTGGCCGACATGGACACGGTCCGTGCCAGCTCGGCGTAACTGGCCCGCCCATCCTGTTGCAGGGCTTCCAGGATGCGCATGTCGGTCAGCCTGCCTCCAGCTTCGACCGGTCACTGCGATGACCGGCGGCGGGTCCTTCCTCCGGCACGGTTTCCATCAGCGCCTCGTGGCGCACGGCTCTTCTCGTCCACGCACAGCACCACCGCTTTCTCGGGCGGATGGTGGTACAGGCCGACGACGTCGACGACCTTGGCGATGAACTGCGGGTCGGTGGAGAGCTTGAACGCGTCCTGGAGATGAGGCTTGAGGTCGAACTTCTTCCAGATCCGCCCGATGGTGGACTTCGACAGCCCGGAGTGCTTCGCCATCGAGGCCCGCGACCAGTGCGTGTCCTTGCCCGGGGTGGACTCCAACGTCGCCGTGAGCACATCCTCGACCTGGTCCAGCAGGATCGAAGGTGGCCTGCCGGGACGCGGCTCATCATTCAGCCCGTCCAGCCACAGACGGATGAACCTCGACCGCCAGCGGTTCACCGTTCCCTGCGATACACCGAGTTCGGCGGCGACCTCCTTGTTCGTCCCGCCTTCCGCGCACCGCAGCACGATCCTCGCCCGCAGTGCCAGGAACTGCGCAGTCTTCGCCCGCCGCGCCCAGCGCGTCAGCTCCGCCCGCTCGGCCTCGGAGAGCACCAGCTCCGGCTTGCGTCGGCCCGGCCGCGGCTCGTCCACCAGGCCCGCCATCCGCCGGGCCACGAACCGCGAGCGCCACTTGCGCACTGTCTCCGTGGATACTCCGAAGTCCGCTGCTACACCGGTATTTGAGGCTCCCTCCGCACAGGCCAGAATGATCCGGGCCCGCTCCGCCACACGGGCCGACACCGCACCACCCACCCAACGTGCCAACTCCGCACGCTCCTCGACAGACAGCACGACTTCAACAGCACGAGGACCCCGAGCCGCCATAAAAATAGCCTACAGACTTAGAGCCGCTATTTCAGGCGCACTAGTGCCGCCCAGACGGCGAGACGCGATTTCCGCTCGCTGACCAGCGCGTTCGGACAACACCGCGGAAACCTGCCACTGACACACCTTCCACTGGCACCAAACCGACATATCGCCCGCGATACATCCGCCCTTTGGTCCGCTTTGTGAAGAATTCACAGTGGCGTAAATGTGACTTGGCGTCTACTGGACAAGGCAAAGTGCTGACCTCCGCCCTTCGCGGCACCACGCTGTCCCCCCATGAGACACGTGAACAATAGGTGGCGCCTCGGGGTCCGCCTCCCTCTGCCGCGGTATGCGGCGGCGACGGCAACCCTCGCGGCGCTACTGGCCGGTCTGACGGCCACCCCCGGTGCCGCTCAGGACATCGGCCCGGACACCAAGCGGTCGGACGCCTCCGCGCGGGCCGGGGCGGCCCGGTCGCCGATGATCTCCCGGCACCAGGTCACCCTGATCACTGGCGACCGCGTCACGCTGGAGACGGACAGCTCGGGCAAGCAGAGTGTGTCGGTCGAGCCCGCCGAGGGCCGCGAGCACCTCACGTTCATCAAGCGCCAGGACGGCCGGGACTGGACGGTCATACCGGTCGACGCCCTCCCCCTGCTCGCGACGGGCCGTCTCGACAAGGCCCTGTTCAACGTCTCGGCCCTGGTCCAGGGGAAGTACGCCGAGCGGTCCAGCTTGCCGCTGATCGTCCAGTACGCGGGTGACGCGGGCACCGCAGAGCGCCGGCTCACCGCCGCCGGGGCCGACAAGGTCCGCCCCATCTCCGGGACCCCCTTCGCGACCCTCGGCGAACAGCGCGAGGACGCCGCGGGGTTCTGGCGGGGCATCGCCCCCGCCAAGGCGGGTGCCACATCCTTCGGCGCGAGCGTGCGCCGGGTCTGGCTGGACGGCCGCGCCAAGGTCCAGCTCGACCGGACGGTGCCGCGCATCGGAGCCCCCCACGCCTGGGAGAAGGGCTACACCGGCGCCGGGGTCAAGGTCGCGGTGCTCGACACCGGTTACGACCCCAACCACCCCGACCTCAAGGGGCTCGTCGCGGAGTCGGCGAACTTCACCACCGAGCCGAACACCGACGACCTGATGGGCCACGGCACCCACGTGACCTCCACCATCGCCGGTTCCGGCGCCGCCTCCGGCGGCCGGTACAAGGGCGTGGCGCCCGGAGTGCAGATCCTGTCCGGCAAGGTCTGCACCGCGGACGGCAACTGCGACAACTCCGACATCATCGAGGGGCTCGCCTGGGCCGCCCAGCACGGCGCCAAGGTGATCAACCTCAGCCTGGGCGACACCGACACCCCCGAGACCGACGCCGTCGAGGCCATGGTCGACACGGTCACCCGCGACTACGGCGCCCTGGTCGTGGCCGCGGCCGGCAACAACGGCTCCAGCAGCCGGGTCTCCTCACCCGCCTCCGCCGACCGGGCGCTGGCCGTCGGCGCGGCCGAAGAGGACGACGACCGCGCCGACTTCAGCTCGGTCGGCCCGCGGACCGGCGACTCCGGCCTCAAGCCGGACCTGATCGCCCCCGGCGTGAACGTCGTCGCCGCCAGGGCGGGCGGCACCACCGCCGACGACGGCTACATGGCGATGAGCGGCACCTCCATGGCCACGCCGCATGTGGTCGGCGCCGCCGCGATCCTGTTCCAGCAGCACCCCGACTGGACGCCGGAGCAGGTCAAGCGGCAGCTCATGCAGTCGACGACCGGCGCCAAGGAGCACGGCGCCTACTACCAGGGCGCCGGGCGCGTCGACGTCGCCCGTGCGGTCGACCAGGAGGTCACCGCCGACTCCGCCGGACTGGACTTCGGGCTGATCCGCTGGACCGACGGCATCCGGCCGCCGGTGAGCAAGACGATCACCTACCGCAACCCCGGTGCCGAGCCGGTCGTCCTCCAGCTGAAGCAGAACGCCACCCACGGCAGGCTGGACGAGCCCGCCCCCGAGGGCCTCTTCCGCCTCAGTGCCGACACGGTCACCGTGCCCGCGCACGGAA
This sequence comes from Streptomyces chiangmaiensis, assembly GCF_036281785.1. Lineage (NCBI taxonomy): Bacteria > Bacillati > Actinomycetota > Actinomycetes > Kitasatosporales > Streptomycetaceae > Streptomyces > Streptomyces chiangmaiensis. Next base: position 15,665 of record NZ_JAYWVC010000125.1, read on the forward strand.
CGGCGGACGTCACCCTCACCGCGACCCCGGAGGCCACCACGGCCTACGCCGCCTACAGCGGCGTGGTGACCGCGGCCACCACGGACAACCAGGTGTCGGTGCGCGTCCCGTTCGGCATGGACCTCGAGCAGCCGTCCTACGACCTGCGCATCGACCTGAAGAGCCGCACGGGCACAGCCCCCGACAACGCCTTCCTGCTCGTCCAGTCGGCCGACCGCAAGGCCTACGAGGTGGAAGCGTTCGGCAAGACCAGCACCGTGGTCCGACTGCCGAAGGACACCTACTCGGTGACCGGCTTCTTCTTCGACGCGTCGTACACCGAGGGCATCATCGTCGGCGTGCCGAAGGTCGAGATGACCGCCGACCGGCAGGTCGCCATCGACGCCCGCACGGCGAAGCCCGTCACGGTCTCGGCGCCGAGCCGCTCCGCGCGCATTCTCTCGGCCGAGATCGGCACCATCAGCCTGGCCGACGAGCTTCTCTCCGTCACGATGTTCAACGCGATCGGCACCGACCACATCGAGGGCGTGTACGCGACGCCGACGGCGCAGTACAAGGACTCGAAGTTCACCTACCTCGTCAGCACCGTCTGGGGTGACCCCGCCGGCGCGGACCGGAACCCCTCGTCGGTCTACTACCTCACCCGGCCGGTGCACGGCGCCATCCCGGCCGATCCCGGCTACAACCCACGCAAGTCGGAGCTGGCCAAGGTGAACACCACCTTCGCCGCCACCACGCCGGGGACCACCGCCGCCCACCTCCACTGGATGTACGTCGACAACGTCCGCTTCGGCATGCCTTCGATGACGGGGCTCGCGGTTCCGACCCGGCGGGTGGACTACTTCTCGGCGGCCGACGGCCTGCGCTGGCAGGCGGCCTTCGACCAGAACAACTTCTTCGACCCGGACACCCGCGGGCAGAGCTACCTCAGCGCCCTGCACAGCTACAAGCCAGGGACCGAGGTCGAGGAGCGCTGGAACGGCGGAGTGCAGGCCGTGGGCCTCGCACCCGAGGGGATGACTACGTTCCGTGAGGGCGACGACATCTGGTACGGCTTCCAAACCGCCGCCAATGGAAACCTCGACCTGGTGGGCGACACGACGGCCGGCCTGCCCACGATGGAGCTGTGGCGCAATGGCGAACTCGTCCCGCACAGCTATGGCTTCGCCCAGGCGCCGGCCGACGCCAGCCCGGCCGACTACCGCCTGACGGCCGAGCTGGACCGCAACCTCGCCCCGAGCTCCGTCTCCACGCACGTGTCGGCCGAGTGGCGCTTCCGGTCGCAGACCACGGCGAGCCGCCAGGCGCTGCCGCTGTACGCGGTGCGCATGGCGCCCGAGCTGGACGAGTGGAACCGGGCCACGGCCGGGCGTGAGCTTGACATCCCGGTCCTGATCCAGCGCACGGTCGGCGCCGCCGAAACGCCGATCCGCACCTTCACCGTCGAGGTCTCCTACGACGAGGGCAGGACCTGGCAGTCCGCGAAGGTCAACGGCTCCGGCATGAAGCGCACGGTGACCGTGGACAGCCCGCGCCGCCTCTCGGGCGGTTCGGTCAGCCTGCGCACCAGCGTCACGGACGCCGCGGGCAACTCCTTCAAGCAGACCGTGATCAAGGCCTACCTCCTCAAGTAGCCGAGATCGGCAGCGCGGGCCCGCCGGATCCGTCCGGCGGGCCCGTCTGCGTCGTCCGCCATCGGCAGCCATACTCAGAGCCCGGTGAGCAGATCCAAGGAGGGGGCGAGGCGAGCACCAGCACGCGGCCCGCGCGGAGCGGGTGAGGGTGTCGGCGCCAGAATCCTCATCCGTGCCGAGTACGTGCGCGAGCTGATCACCCAAGTCGGCTCCGAGAATCCACGATGGGGATCCGCCGCGTGCACGGCGAACTGCACCAACTCGGCCACAGGCCAGCCCGTCCACAGCGCGCCGGGTTCCGCGCACCGCCAGCCTCGGGCCCGCCGCGCTGCGCCGCCACCCGGCGCGCGGCGAGTGGACGGCCTTCCTCAAGGCCCACGCCGCGCGGCCCGAATTGCAACCCACATGCAAAGCGCCTCGTGCGGTCCGTCCGGGAGGAATGCATCGACCAGCTGCTGATCTTCGACCGCGGCCACGCCGAGAAACTTCTCCACGACTACGCCCGACACTTCCACCGGCACCGCCCCCACCAGGGCCGCGGCCGGCTACAGGTCGTCGGGCAGGAGCCGGAACGCGGGGTGCCGGGTCAGCGGGCGGATGGCGCGGAAGTCGCGCCTGTCGAAGGTGAGCACGGTGTCCGCCTCGTACTGTTCGGCTTGCGGTTGGCGGCCTCTTCACCTTGATACGACGGCTGCCGATGGACGATCGCGACACGGACGCCGAGATCTTGGCGTAGCGCCACCAACTGGCCGTGCTGCAGCGGCAGATCGACAAGTCACAGCTCACCTGGCCCGACCGCGCACTGCCCGCGACGCTCCTGCAACCCCTCCCCCGCGTACACCTTCGCCGACTCCAATTGATCGTTTCTCCCGACACGCTGCTGCGCCAGCACCGCGATCTGCCCCGCCGTCGTCACGCCACGGCCTCACGCCCCAAGAGTCCCGGTCGACCGCGCACCGTACACTCCGTCCGTGCCTTGGTGCTCCGGCTCGCACGAGAGAACCCGAGCTGGGGGTACAGGCACATCCACGGCGAACTCGCCACCCTCGGCATCAAGGCCGCCGCCTCCACCGTGTGGAACATCCTCAAGGAACAAGGCATCGCCCCCGCCCCCGAGCGGAACCACACCACCTGGCCAGCGTTCCTGCGCTTTCAAGACCGGCTCGCCCGCCTCGGCGGCGTCCTCCACGAGTACCAACACGTGGCGTGACCAGCACGAACGCAGTTCTTGGCACCTACAACGCCCCGGGTACGGATTCCAGCACGATGTCCACCTGTGCGTGGGCGAACGGGTTCGCTACCCCGAACTCGCGTGCCCGCTGCGGATCATCGATGTGTGCGAAATCTGTAATCAGCGTCTTTTTCACGGCGAACACCGCGTCGGATTCGATATACGGGCTGCCCGCGACGAAGACGTGCGTGGTCACCGGAGTATGGCCCGCGGCGCCGGCGATGAAGTGAATGTGCGCGGGCCGGTTGGGGTGCCGACCGGTGCGGTCGAGCATGCGCCCGACCGGGCCGTCGGTCGGAATGGGGTAGTAGCTCGGAACGACCGTGCGGAACCAGAAGACGCCCTGCTCATCGGTGGTGAACAACCCCCGCCCATTCCCGAGCGGCTGCACGCCGGGTTGCTGGACGTCGTAGAAGCCCTCCTCGTTGGCCTGCCAGACGTCGACAAGCGCGCCCGGCAGCGGTGAGCCGTCCTGCGAAAGGACGCATCCGGTCACCACACACGGCTTGCCCTTGCCGATCAGGTCGATGGTGTCCCCCAGTTCGCGAGGTGGGGATTCGACGACGTGGAAGGGACCGAGCACGGTCGCCGCGGTCGCCGCGGGCGTATTACGATCATTGATGGCTTCCACCAGCATCGAGACGCCGAGGACATCGGAGAGCAGGATGAACTCCTGACGAGTGTCATCACACATCTGGCCGGTCGCGGTCAAAAAGTCGATCGTCTGCTGCCACTCGGAGGTACTCGGCCGTATGTCCCGCACGAAGGCGTGAAGGTGCTGGGTAAGGGAGATCATGACTTCTCGCAGACGCGGGTCCGGGGTCGCGTGGAAGCTTTCGATCACTGCATCGGCGGCGGATTCCTCGGTGAAATCGATTGCCATGAGCTCTCCTGCAGCGAGGTCGAGAACATTCTGGATGGTGCTGGGCCGTCCGGCCCGGGGCTCGGATGCCCCGGGCCGGAGCTGTCGGTGAGGCGCGGCGTTCTTACGGCCGACCGGTCCCTTCCTTCGTTTGGTGGCCGATGTAGCCCTCGTGGACGTCCTGGCCGCGGGCGTAGTCGGGCTGGAAGCGGACGCTGGCGTAGTGCGAAGCCTTCTCCGCCTCCTCGGCCCGCTTGCCCAGTTCCGCCGTGTCGCCGAAGCCGAGTACGTCGCGGGCCAGCTGGGTGAGCGGCCCGTCGACCTGGTACTCGGTGCGCTGCATGGTGAGCATGTTGATCAGGTACAGCGGTGTGCCGTTGAACTTCTCGAACATCTCGTGGCGCGTGCCCCACTCGGTGAGGAAGCGCTCGCTGATCTGCCGGAAGATCTTGATCCGGTCGCGGGCGCTGATCTCGGAACCGCGCAGCGCCTGCTCGAGCTTGGGGCCGATGTACGGGTCGTCCAGCTCGCGCTTGGTCGGCTGGATGACCACACTGCGGCCGCAGAAGTCGATCAGCTTGTTGACCATGTCGTGCTGGTTCTCGAGGTAGTGGGCCCGGCCGAAGTCGATGTAGATGTTGTTCGGCTTGAACAGTCCACCCGGGGTCTCGAAACCGGTCTCCTCGGCCGCGAGCATGAACGCGCGACACGTCTCGCGGAACCGGATGAGTTCGGCGAGCTGTGCCTGTACCACCGGCTGGCGGCTGGTACCCAGGGCCTGAGTGATCAGCAGTGCGAGACCGACCATGAGTTCGGCGTGTATGCACTGCCGGATCTGGGTTTCCAGGTGCACCCAGTCGAACTGCCGCTGCGGGTACCACTTGGAGTGGTCGGGGTTGCCGATGTGCTGGACCTGCGACCAGGGGATGAGTACGTCGTCGAAGTAGACCATCCCGTCGAGCTCGTCACCGATGGTGGCCAGCGGACGGTCGTAGGGGTCGGCGTCGGGCTGGGCCCGCGATTCCCGGGCGACCACGCTCACACCCGGGGTGGCCACCGGTACCATCGCGTAAATGGTCTGTTCGGGCGTCTGGCCCGGCCGCCACAGGTTGCCGATCAGGAGGTTGTTGACGAAGGGGATCGAGGTGCCGATGGCCTTCCAGCCACGGACGACGATGCCCTCGTCGTTCTCCTCGATGATGCTCAGCATGGGGGTTTCGGCCAGCGCGTCCTCGCGGCCGCGGTCGTACTGCACGTCGACGAACATGGGCGAGATCGCGAGGTCCTTCGAGGTGACCTCTTCCCACTGGCGCTGGATGTTGCCCGTCAGGTCGCGGCGGGGGCCGGTGAAGCGGGAGTTCTCGGCCCACGGCTCCTGGTCGTCGACCTGGGTGAACATGACGACGTTCATTCCGGCCGGCGGACGGGTGAAGATGCCGCCCTTGAAGTGCCGGAACAGGAACTCGGCGTACTTGCGGCGGCGGACGGCGTCCTCCTTCGACCGCGGCAGGAACCAGTGCATCGACTCGCGCTTGCCGTTCTCGTCGATGAAGGTGGTGATGTCCTGGTGCTCGGGGTCCAGGTGCAAGTCGTAGTACTCCGCGATCGCCTGGGCGTATCCGCGGGTCTTGGGGTGTGTGGTGACGTCTTCGATGAGCTCGCCGCCGACGTAGACCTTGCGGCCGTCGCGCAGCGACTCCAGGTATTCCTTGCCGGTCCTCATGCTGTCTCTCCTGTGGTGGTGGTGTTCATCTGACGGTGGAAGGTGGCGGCGTCCCAGTAGTCCGCGCTGCCACGGATCAGCTCTCCCCCCAGGTGCAACACGTGCACGCCGCGCAGTGACAGACGCTGGCCGCGGGCGGCGAGGGGGCCCATCGGCGCCTGCAGCGTGGCAGTGAGCAGATAGGTGATCGCGACCGGTCCGTTCGGATCGGTGATCTGGGTCTGCGGTTGCCAGTGGGCGTCGGGAAACCACTGGAAGAAGCGACGCAGTCCGTCGGCGATGGCCTCCGGTCCCTGCCGGGAGCTGCCCTGCGCGATCTCCTCGTGCGTGGCCCCGGCGTCATACAGTCGCGCGACGGCGAGCGGGTCGTGGTGGTTGTAGGCCTCGTACAGGCGGGCCGGCAGACCGGTCAGATTCATGCCGCGGCCTCCGTCATCGTCAGCAACTCCTCGATGTCCACACTGCGTTGGTAGCGGCCCTGCCCGTACAGCAGTGGACGGCGGGAGTCGGGCGCCAGGACGGCCCGCACCTGGCCCATGACGACCAAGTGGCTGCCCACGGTCCGTGCCTCGGTCACCTCGCAGTCGAAGGTCACCAGCGAATTGCGCAATACCGGCGACGCCACTTCGGCCGGCAGCTGGCTACTTGCGACGACGTGGTCATCGACGTATTTCACTGCCCCGGCACGTGAGCACAGCTGTGACACGGAGAGTTGGTCCTGGCTGAGCAGATTGACCCCGAATCTGCTCTCGCGGTGGATGTCCACAGCGGTGACAGTGCGAGCGTTGACACACACCAGCACCGTCGCCGGCTCCATGCACACCGGACTGAACGCACTGACGGTCATGCCCCAGGCACGAGCGTCATGACGTGTGGTCACCACGGTCACGCTGCCGACCACACGGCCCATCGCCGCCCGGAACGTATCGGGATCCGCCTGCGTCTCCAACGCCCACTGCGCGGCGTCGGCCCCCACGTCGTCATCCCCGAGCAGGTCGCCGAGGGTATTTCCTGATTCGATCACCGGATCTCTCCAAACCAGCGGCGCCACAAGTGCTACCGCTCAGGAGGGGAAACTGCCGAAGCTTCGACCGCGAAGGCCGTACCGCTCGCTCGGGACGCTATGATCAAGCAATATATTCGTCAAATTGATATATTGGATTTGTGGTATTTCTACCACGCATACATGGGCTGGTCAGGGATTATGAACCTGCGGAACGTGGATCTGAATCTGCTCGTGGCGCTGGATGCCTTGCTGGCCGAGCGCAACGTCAGCCGCGCGGGCCGACGGCTCGGCCTCAGTCAGCCCGCGACCAGCTCGTCACTCGCCCGCCTCAGGAAGATGTTCGGGGACCCGCTCCTCGTGCGGCAGGGCAGGGAATTCACCCTCACCGCCGAGGCCGAGCGGCTGGTGCAACCCGTACGGGAGATCCTCAACCTGGTCGAGCGGACCATCGAGCAGCGTCCCGAATTCGACCCGAGCACGGACATGCGCACCTTCTCCATCAGCGCGTCCGACTACGCGACGCTGGTATTGCTGAGCCCCTTCGTCCGGGCGGCGGCTGCCGAAGCCCCAGGCGTGACCATTCACGTCCTCCCCAGATCGAGAGATCCACGGCAACTACTGGACACCGACGTGGCCGATCTCGTCATCGAACCAAGGGAGTACCTCGGCGACACCGACTTCCCGTCGTATCCACTGTTCAGCGACCAATGGCTGTGCGCGGTCGACGCCGCCAATCCGGCCGGCTCGGCGCAGCAGATAACGCTGGACGAATACCTGCGTCTCCCGCACCTCGTGTACAGCATCGGACCGGACCGGCAACTCAACCTCGCCGACCAGCACCTCGCCCAGCTCGGCACCCAACGTCGGATCGAGTTCACTGTGGAGAGTTTTCTCCTCGTGCCCTTCCTGATCCGAGGAACATCTCTGGCCAGCCTCGTCCTCGAGCGGGCGGCTCGTCAGCTCGCCGCCGCGGCAACCGACATCCGGCTGCTGCCACCGCCACTCCCCCTGCCCTGCATCCACGAGACGATGTACTGGCATCCCCGTCACACGACCGACCCGGCACACCTCTGGCTTCGCAAACGCTTGCTCGCCTCCGCAAGCGTCCTCGGCGGCACGAACGGACCTCCTTCGGACGGAAACTGACTGCAATCGGCGGCTCGCTCACCCGATCGGCCTTCATGAATGCGCGGCGGCTGCCCGGCGGGCAGGGTGGGTGTATCAGGAATTGGGGACTGGCCCGTAGTCGGTGGTGACACCGAGTAGCCGTCCGTGATCATGATCTTGTGATGGATGTCAACTCCCTTATAGGGACGGTGTTTTCCGGGCTGTCGGTGTTGGTCGTCGAGGACGTGGCGGACGGCGGTGACGCGGTGGTGGTCACGGCCCGCACCCGGGATGTGGCAGTGCCGTGTCCGGTGTGCGGGACGCCGACGGCGAAGGTGCACGGGTATCACCGCCGGACGATGACGGATGTACCGGTCGACGGCCGCCAGGTCGTCGTCCACCTGCGCGTACGGCAGCTGGTCTGTCCGGTCCTGGGCTGCCGGCGGCAGACCTTCCGCGAGCAGATTCCCGGACTGCTGGAGCGCCATCAGCGCCGCACGGTGCGCCTTGCCTGGCAGATATCCCAGGTGGCGCGGGAGTTATGCGGCCGGGCGGCCGCCCGCCTCACCGGCCTGCTTGCCGTGCCCGTTTCCCGCAGCACCGCGCTGCGCCATCTGCGGCGCCTACCACTGCCGCAACAGGCCAACCCGCGGGTGATCGGCGTGGACGATTTCGCCCTGCGCCGCCGCCACCGCTACGCCACGATCATCACCGATGCCGAGACCGGCAGACGCGTCGCGGTCCTGCCCGACCGCGAGGCCGCCACCCTGGAGTCCTGGCTGCGCGACCACCCCGGCATCGAGGTCGTGTGCCGGGACGGATCGGCCACCTACGCCGAGGCCGTCCGCCGCGCCCTACCCGACGCGGTGCAGGTCAGCGACCGATGGCACCTCTGGCGCAACCTGTGCGACAAAGTCCTGCTCGAGGTCCGCGCCCACGCCGGATGCTGGGCCACCATCAACCCGCCCCGCCCCGGCGGAGTACGCGAGCAGACCACCCGCGAACGCTGGAACAAGGTCCACAGCCTCCTCGGTCAAGGCGTCGGCCTGCTCGACTGCTCCCGCCGCCTCAACCTGGCCCTGAACACCGTCAAACGCTACGCCCGCATGCCCGAACCCCAGGCCCTGCGCATCGCCCCCGCCTACCGGCCCACCCTCGTCGACCCCTACCGCGACCACCTCCGCGAACGGCGCCAGGCCGACCCCGCCGTGCCCGTCCTGCACCTGGACACAGCCGAGGAAGCGTTCGGACCGCTGGACATCCTGGTCAACAATGCCCGCCTGACCCGCGACGCCACCCTGCGCACGATGTCCGAAGAGGACTTCGACACCGTGATCGGCGTACACCTGAGGGGAACCTGGAACGGCACCCGCGCCGCTGCCGCTGGCACCCGCTTCCTCTGCACCGCGGAGGCGCCCGTGCACCAACGGATCAAGGAACAGATCGTGCGCAGCAGCGAACGCGACACCGCGTTGATCCTCCGGCCCCTGCGGAACACTTCCCGCGTCGCGGCCAACGCGATCAGCGAAGAGGTGGTCCGCACCCTTGAGGCCGGCGGCGAGTTCCCCGACGTGCGCCACCTGGTCGCCGGACAGCGCGGCAGGAAGGTGTTCGAGGACGGCGACCTGGAGGCCGGTATCTGGACGGTGGGGATGGCGCAAGGGCTCATCGACGACATCCCGACCGTCGCCGAACTCATCGGCCGGATCGTCACCGATGCCGAGCACCTCATCAACAAACAGCTGCCCACCTTCGTGAGCTGACGGACGTTCCGAAACAGAAGTGGGGCCTCTGACATGACCGACAACACAGAGATCGTGCTCGACATCGCCGACGGTGTCGCTCTCATCACCCTGAACCGCCCTGACCGGCTCAACGCCTTCACCA
>NZ_JAYWVC010000126.1:0-25112 GCF_036281785.1 Streptomyces chiangmaiensis
GCGGCAAACCTTTCCGGCCACAGCACTAGCCGAGCGACAGCACCACCAGCGCGGCCGTCCCCGCGGTCTCCGCGAGTCCGCCGAACACATCACCTGTCACTCCGCCGAAGCGGCGCGTGCAGTGCCGCAGCAGCATCTCCGCGGCGGCCACCGCGACCAGCACCGCGGCCGCCGTACGGAGGGCGCCGTACGTCCCGGACAGCGCGCCCCCCGCGGCCGCGGCGCCGGTGACGGCCGCGGCCACCGCCAGTGCCCCGCCGACCGGGACCACACCCGCGACCGCGGCGCCCAGACCCTCCGGCCGGGCGGCCGGTATCCCGCGGCGCGCGGCCAGCGTGAGGGCCAGCCGTGCAGCGGTGGCGGCGACGGCGGCGGCCAGTGCGCCCCGCTCCCACGAGTCGCCGTACGCCTCGGCGAGCGCCGCCACCTGACCGAGCAGCACGAAGACGAGTGCGACCACACCGAACGGCCCGATGTCCGACTGCTTCATGATCCGCAGAGCCTCCGCCGCGGGCTTGCCGCTGCCGAGTCCGTCGGCCGTGTCGGCGAGCCCGTCGAGGTGCAGTCCCCGCGTGAGCACGGCCGGAACGGCGGCGGCGCAGACGGCGGCGAGCAGCGGTCCGGACCCTGCCAGGAGCAGCACGGCGCCGAGCAGCCCGGCCATCCCCCCGACCACGACTCCGGCCAGGGGCGCGCACAGCATCCCGGCCCGCGCGGCGCCCCGGTCCCAGCGCCTCACGTCGACCGGGACCACGGTGAGGGTGCCGAAGGCGAAGCGCAGACCATGCAGAGCGGGGATCCTGAACACGGCGGCAGACTAGCCCGCGCCGCCCGCGTCACCCCCGGGTGCCCCGCGAGCAGGCACCGGCACCCCACCCCGGGCACACTGCACACATGGGCCACTGGCTGGAGCGCAACATCGTGGAGCCGGGCAAACTCCCCCTGCTGCTCGCGCTCGGCGCCTTCGTGCTGACGTTCGTGATCACCCGTGTCGTCACCCGCCTCATCCGCGCCGGGAAGGGCCCCTTCGGCAACGTCGAGGCCGGCGGCCTGAGCCGTCCGCCTGGCCCGTCCCGCCTCGCCCTGGGCGAGGCGGTTCTACCGCCACCGCCCGCGGGCCCGCGCCCGGGCCGGTCTGCGGGCCTACCGCCACGATCGCCGCTGGTCCGGGCTGAGCCGCAGACTTCAGGACTGGATCGGAGGCAGACCCGATCCGCAGCCGAGCCGGCCGTTCGACCGCCGCCCCTGAGCCAGCGTCGAAATCCCGCACACCATCAGCACCGCGCCGATCGCGGCGATGTGCTCCTTGCCCGCGAGGTTCTCCTTCAGTACGAGTTCCGCGCCCATCGCCGCGATCACCAGACCTCCCGTGAGGTATGCGCGGTACCACCAGCACAGGAACAGGGCGAGCCCGATCACCGCGGCCGACGGTCCGGTGTCGACGACCTGCGCGTCCGTCGACGGCAGCCCCAGCGGATGCTGCGGACCCAGGGCGATGCCCACCCGCGCGTACAGCGTGCCGGCCAGGGTGGCGATGTACGCGATGACGAGCGTGCGCCACCAGCCCAGACAGATCTCCGCGATACCGAACACGCAGAGGATCTGCAGGAGCGCCCCCCACACCGGCAGATCGAGGGCCGGTACGCAGAGGGAGAGGGGGGTGCGCAGCAGCGAGAGCCACAGCGGCTCCTCGGCCCGCACCGAGCCGACGTTCGCAACGAACCGGAAGCCCCACGGCTGGTTGTGCACGAAATGCAGGAGCGATGTCAGGCACACCGCGGCCAGCGTCATCGGCAGCGCCCGCCAGGGCCGCCGTGCGAGAGCCCGGCGCGCGGTGACGTACGGCAGTCCCCATTCGGCACGCGCCAGCCGGGCGAGGGTGCTCATCCCGTGGTCCTCATCGCTCCGGCGCTCCTCATCCGTACGACTGCAGGTGCTTTCGGTGCAGCCACTTCGGCAGCCCCGGAGCCTCCAGGAACCCCTCGGCGCGTGCCGAGGCGACGCCGATGCGCAGCAGGTCCGCGCTCTTCTCGAAGAGCAGGAACCGGGGCTCCCAGATGGGCCGGTACTTGGCGTTGGCCCGGTACAGCGACTCGATCTGCCACCAGCGCGAGAAGAAGCTGAGCAGGGAGCGCCACAGCCGCAGCACCGGCCCGGCGCCGAGCCGTGCGCCACGTTCGAAGACAGAGCGGAACATGGCGAAGTTGAGCGACACCTGGGTGACCCCGATCTCCCCGGCGCGCCGCAGCAGTTCGAGGACCATGAACTCCATGAGCCCGTTCTCGGAGTCCCGGTCGCGCCGCATGAGGTCGAGCGAGAGTCCGTGCGGCCCCCACGGCACGAAGGACAGCAGCGCCCGCAACTCCCCGGCCCCGTCACCGGCGCGGCCGTCCCTGCACTCGAGCATCACGCACTGCCCGTCCTGCGGGTCGCCGAGCCGGCCCAGCGCCATGCTGAACCCGCGTTCGGTGGCCCCGTCGCGCCAGTCGTCGGCCTTCTTCAGGAGAAAGGACATCTCGTCGGCGGGAATGTCCGCGTGGCGCCGGACGCGGACCGTGTACCCGGCGCGTTTCACACGGTTGCAGGCCTGGCGGACGGTGCGCATGGCGCGTCCTTCGAGGGTGAACTCGGCGACGTCCACGACGGCTTCGTCACCGAGTTCGAGTGCGTCCAGCCCGTGCCGCGCGTACACGGTCCCGGCCTCCTCGCTCGCGCCCATCACGGCCGGGATCCAGCCGTGTGCGCGCGCCTCGGCGAGCCACGGTCCGATGGCGCCGGGCCAGGCCTCCGGATCGCCGAGCGGGTCTCCGGAGGCGAGTGACACCCCGCCGACGACGCGGTACGCGACCGCCGCCTTGCCGGTGGGCGACCAGATCACGCTCTTGTCCCGGCGCAGTGCGAAGTACCCGAGCGAGTCCCGGTCGCCGTACCGGTCGAGCAGCGCCCGCAGCCTCTTCTCGTCGTCCTCGCTGATCGGGTCGACGGCGCGCCGGGAACGGAAGGCGGCGTACAGGACGGCGAGCACCAGCAGCGTGCTGAATCCGTTGATCGTGACGTCGACCCAGTTGGGCGTGGTGATCCCCGGGTAGTGCGAACTGTCGGCGGCGACCGAGACGAGCCGGAGGGTGCCGTAGCGCCAGCGTTCCGCGAAGGTCGAACGGTGGGCGTCCTGCGCGGTGTTGGTGACGGTCACCAGCAGGGCGGCGAGCAGCGAGCAGGCGAGCAGGCCGCCGGCCGCCACGACGGCGGCGAGCCGGGGGTTGGACCGGTCGCCCTTGGCGTAGAACTCCCGTCGCCCCACCAGCAGGGAGCCCACGAAGGCGGTGGTGAGCACCAGGGAGACCCAGTTCTGCGCGTATTGCCGGATCTCCGGGAAGGCCATGGCGAAGGCGAACAGCACCAGGAACGGCCCGCCGAGCACGAGGTTGAGGATCCATGCGGCCCGCTTGCGGCGCCGCATGGTGACGGCGAGGAACATCGTGAACACGCCGGAGGCGAAACCCGCCGTCAGCAGATACGGGGTGAAGAGGTTCTCCTGGTTGTGTCGCCGCACGTCCTGCCCGAGGGAGACCCATACGGCGGAGAGGAAGTTGATGAACGTGACGGCGCGCAGGTACCAGACGGCGAACGCGGCGGCCCGCCGGGAAGCCCGGCTGGACCGCCGCGTCCCGTTTCCCGACCGAGCGGTGTGTTCCTGTTCCGCATGAAAACGGATATCTCCCATGAAGGGTGATGATATGGGGAACTTCGGGGGCGTGCGGCGGAGCGGTAACAGGCGGAATCCGGCAGGCCGGCGTCCAAGCGGGCCGGCCCGCACCTACTCCGGCTGCTCCGCGTCCCCGCTCGCGCCGGCCTCCGCGGGCTTGTCCGGAAGTTCCGCCGACAGTGCCGCAGCCGCCTGGACGAGCGGGAGTGCCAGCAGGGCGCCGGCCCCCTCGCCGACCGTCACGCCGTGGTCGAGCAGCGGTTCCATCGCCATCCGGTCGAGCGCCTTCGCCTGCGCCGGCTCACCGCTGTTCTGCCCGGCCAGCCACCAGTCCGGCGCCCGGAACGCCACTCGCTGGGCGACCAGCGCGCACGCCGCCGAGACGACCCCGTCCAGGATCACCGGGGTCTTGCGCACGGCACACTGCAGCAGGAAGCCGGTCATCGCGGCCAGATCGGCCCCGCCCACCGCCGCCAGCAACTGCAGTTGATCGCCCAGTACCGGCCGGGCCCGCCGCAGCGCATCGCGCACGGCCGCGCACTTCCGCATCCATGCCAGGTCGTCGATCGCCAGACCGCCGCGTCCGGTGACGACGGACGCGTCCGTCCCGCACAGTGCGGCGACCAGCACGGCCGCCGGCGTCGTACCGCCGACGCTCACATCGCCGAGGACGACGAGATCCGTCCCGGCGTCCGCCTCCTCGTCCGCGACCGCGATCCCCGCCCGGAACGCGGCCTCCGCCTCCTCGGGCGTCAGGGCGTCCTCGACGTCGATGCGCCCGCTGCCGCGCCGCACCCGATGCCGTACGACGTCGTCGGGCAGTTCGCCCGGGTCGCAGTCGAGCGCCATGTCGACGACGCGCACGGGCACGTTCAGCTGCCGCGCCAGGATCGACGCCGGGCTGCCGCCCTCCAGCACCGCCCGCACCAACCGGTACGCGCTGCCCGCGGGCCGCGCGGACACACCGAGCGTGGCGATTCCGTGATCGCCCGCGAACAGCACCATGCGCGGTCGCTCGATCGGTCGCACCGGTACGGCGGACTGCGCGGCCGCCAGCCACTCACCCAGGTCGTCGAGGCGGCCCAGTGCACCGGGCGGCACGATCTGACGCTCCCGGCGCGCCTCCGCGTCGCGGCGCACCCCGCCGTCGGGGCGCTCGATCAGATCGGTGAAGTCGTCGAGATTAAGCGAGCTCATTGGCCGAACAGTACCGGCAGCGATCGAACGCCGAGGCGCCACATCGACGGCACGTCATTGCGTCCGAGAGCGAGATCCCCTACGTACCGTTTGAATACGTATTGTCGTGCGCCCTCGCCTGCACCCATGTCGCCCCGGGCGTACGTCGTCCCTGCCGCCACAGGAGCCGCCCATGCCCGCCACCCCGCAGCCGGCCGACGCCCGCCGCGCCGAGAGCCCCGGTGAACTCGCCCAGGGCGCCGGCCGGTTCCAGGAGCCGCGCCGCGACGACTGCCCCTGGTGCGGTTCCACGCACCTGCGCACCCGGCTGCGCACTCCGGACCTCGTGCGGCACAAGCCGGGCACCTTCGTCGTCGACGAGTGCCGGGACTGCGCCCATGCCTTCCAGAACCCCCGCCTCACCGCCGAGGGACTGGCGTTCTACCACCACGACTTCCATGCGGGGCAGGCGGGACTCGACGGCTTCGCCGAACGCCTCCTCACCGCCCGGGACAGCGCCCGCCGTCATCGGGCCGCGGCTCGCGCGATGCTGCCCTTCCCCGAGCCGGAGAGCTGGCTCGACATCGGCACCGGGCACGGCCACTTCCCGGAGGCGGCGAAGGAGATCCACCCGTACACGTCCTTCGACGGCCTCGATGCCACCCGTCGTGTCCAGCGGGCACGGGCCGCGGGCCGCATCGAGGAGGCCCACCACGGACGCCTCACCGACCCGGAGATCCTCGCGCGGCTGCGTTCCCGCTACGACGTCGTCAGCATGTTCCACCATCTGGAGCACACTCCCGATCCGCGCGCGGAACTGCGCGCCGCGCTGACCGTGCTGCGCCCCGGCGGCCATCTGTTCATCGAAGTCCCGGACCCCGACTGCACGTTCGGCACCCTGCTCGGCAAGTGGTGGGTCTCGTACGGCCAGCCGCGCCACCTTCATCTGATGCCGCTGCGCAACCTGCTGGCCGAACTGGAGTCCCTGGGCTGCGTCATCGTCACCACGGACCGCCGTGAGCCGCACACGCCGTACGACATCGGTGGCGCTGTGGCCCTCGCCCTGGCCCGAGCACTCCCCGCACCGGATGCCCCGTGGCGCGCGGCCCCGCCCACAGCGTTCCGGCGCCGACTGCGCTCGGCCCTGGTAGGAGCCGCAGCACCGCTGGTGGTGACGGCCACGGCCCTGGACCACACGCTGGCACCGCTGGTGCGGCGCACCCGTTTCTCGAACGCCTACCGGATCATCGCGCGCACGACCGCGTCACCCGCGTAGCGACAGCGCCTGCCCGGCCACCACCAGCAGCACATGCTCGCACTCCGCCGCGAACGCCGTGTTCAGGCGGCCCAGTTCGTCGCGGTAGCGGCGTCCGGAGGCCGTCGCCGGCACGATGCCGGAGCCGACCTCGTTCGAGACGGCGACGACCGTGCGCCGCGTCCCGCGCACCGCCGCCGCCAACTCCTCCACCCGGGCCCGCAACGCCCGCTCACCGCCGCCCGCCCACTCCGCGTCGTCCCACGCGTTGACCCCGTCCATCGCGTCGGTCAGCCACAGCGACAGACAGTCGATCAGCAGCGGAGGCCCGTCCTCCGTCAGCAGCGGCACCAGGTCGCACGTCTCGGTGGTGCGCCAGGAGCCGGGCCGCCGCTCCCGGTGCGCGGCCACCCGCGCCGCCCACTCCGTGTCCCCGTTCCGCGACCCGCCCGTCGCCACGTACAGCACGTCGGGGAACGCCTCGAGCCGCCGCTCCGCCTCCACCGACTTGCCCGAGCGTGCCCCGCCCAGCACGAGCGTGCGCCGCGGCACCTCCGGTACGTCCTCGTGGACCCCGACCGCCAGCGCCGTTCCGTCGGGCACCGTCCGTGCCCCCGCCGCCGCGAGCCTCCGCCGCAGTTCGGCGCCCGGCGGCACGTCGTGGTCGAGATGGACGGCGACGATGTCGGTGGCCGGTCCGATCGCCCCCACCGCACGCAGCTTCGCCGGCGCATCCGGCCGCCCCACGACATCGGCAAGCACCAGGTCGTACGGCTCCACCGGCCCCTCCAGGCCCGCGGGCGCCGCACCCGGCGGCAGATACAGCAGCCGCAGTCCGTCCGGACCGGTCACCGCATAGCCCGTGCCCGGCGAGTCCATCGCGAGGGCCCGCACCCGGTGCCCGGTCATCAGCGCCAGCTCCCGCCCGTCCGGCACCCGACCGGGCTGCGGCAGCCCCGCCGGTACCTCGACCGGCGGTCCGTCGTGCGGATGAGTCAGCAGCACCTGACGCACTGCGGCCAGCGACCGCCCGGCGCGCGCGGCCGCGAAGACCGCACCCGGCGTCAGGTCCAGCAGCAGCGTTTCGTCCACGAGCACCGCGGTCGCCGCGCGGGCCTCTTGGCCCAGCGCTCGCGCGCAGGCCGCACAGGGGCAGTCGGGGCGGGGCAGTCCCGCCGGGGCACCGGTACCGAGCACAGTCGCTTCCACGAACCCGATTTTCCCGGGTCACCGCAGGTGTTGCGCGTCCGGCTAGGCTCATGGCAGCAGCCGGACCAAGATCCGGCTTCTGCTCTGCAGGTGCTCACATCGTGGAGGCGTACATGGCGGCATGGACGTGGCGGTTCGAGAAGGCCGACGGGGCGGAGGTCCAGCCCGCGGTCGCGCCCGAGGAGTTCACCACGCAGGGGGACGCCGAGTCCTGGATCGGGGAGCACTGGAAGGAACTGCGCGACGGAGGCGCCGACCAAGTGCGGCTGTTCGAGGACACGACCGAGATCTACGGGCCGATGAGCCTGCACGCCGAGGACGCGTAGGTCCGCCTCGCGCGGGCGGGGGCCGGGGCCCTCGCCCGCCGCCTCACTGCTGGCCGAGGACGATACCGACGGTCTTGGTGCTTCCGCTGCGCCGGTACGTGATCGTCGTCTTCTGCCCGGGCTTGACGTCGGCGAGCGCCTCGGCGAGGGACGTCATCGTGGTGATGCCCGTGTCACCCAGCTTGGTGATGATGTCACCGGCCCGGAGCCCCGCCTTGTCGGCCGCGCCGCCGCTGCGCACCTCGACCACCGCCACACCGACCGGCTCGTAGCGGCCGTTCACCACCGTGCGGCCGGTGATACCGAGCGCGGCCCGTCCCGAGTGGGTCACCTTGCCGCTCTTGATGATCTGGTCGGCGATCGTCCGCACCGTGGACGCCGGGATCGCGAACCCGATACCGGGCGCCGCGCCGCCTCCCAGGTCCGGGTCGATCGCGGCGAGCGTGGGGATGCCGATGACCTGGCTGTCGAGGTTGACGAGTGCGCCGCCGCTGTTGCCCGGGTTGATCGCCGCCGAGGTCTGCACCATGTTCGCGATGGTGGCGCCCGTACCGTTCATGGCCCCCTCGCTGACGGTCCGTCCGGTCGCCGACACGATCCCCTGCGTCACGCTCGACGACAGTCCGAGCGGCGAGCCCATGGCGAGGACGATCTGCCCCACCGCGACCTTGGAGGAGTCCCCGAAGACCGCCGGCTTCAGACCGGGCGGCACCTTGTCCAGCTTGATGACGGCGAGATCCTGTTCCGGGTACGAGGCGACGAGGCCCGCAGAGAGCACCGCCTCGCTGTTGGCCGTGGTCACCTGGAACGTCTTCTCGTTCCCGATCACGTGGGCGTTGGTGACGATATGGCCCCTGTCGTCGTAGACCACACCGGAACCGAGAGCGTCCCCGGCCTGGATCTGCACGACGGACGGCAGCACGTCCTTGATGACCCGCTGGTACTCCCTCTCCAGGTCGTCGCCCGCCGAGGTGACGGTCGGCCGTGGGCTCGCCGAGGTATCCGTCCCGGCGGAGGTGCCGGAGCCGGTGCAGCCCCCGAGCGGCACCAGCGCGCAGACCAGAAGGGGCGCGCACAGTGCGCGCAGGGCACGGACACGGGAAGGGGCCATGTCCCGAGTGTCGGTTCAGGACGCTTCGCCCGCTTTCCCGATGCGCCCAAACGGAGGCTCCCGGTCGTCGCGGCGCCCACCGGCGGCGCCACGATCCGTCCTCAGCCCCGTACGCCGCACAGGTGCAGCAGCGCCGCGACCCCGCGGTACGGATCCGTCCTCCCGGCGCGCTCCTCGGCCGCCAGCAGGGTCTCGACGTCGGCGGGCGGCTGGGCTCCGTCCTCTGCCGTGTCGGTGAAGACCCGCACCCCGTACCACGCGTGCAGCGGTGCTCCGATTCCCGCGAGCGTGGCGGTCAGGCCCTCCAGCCGGTCCGCGCGCACATCGAGCCCGAGCCGGTTGGTGTAGGTCACCTCGTCGAAAGCACTCAGCGCGGCCGCCCAGTCGCGGGACAGACCGGGCCGCATGGCCAGCGCGTCCCCGTTGCGGACGAGCAGCGACAGCAGGCCGCCCGGTGCGAGCATCCGGGCCAGCCCCGCCAGCAGCGGGTCGGGCTCCTCGACGTACATGAGCACCCCGTGGCACAGCACCACGTCGAAGCTGCCCGGCAGGAAGTGCACTCCGGTGTCCCGGCCGTCGCCCTCGATGATCCGCACGCGTTCCTGGATGCCCTCGGGCTCCCCGGAGAGGGCCGCACGCGCCGCGGAGATCATCTTCGGATCCTGCTCGAGCCCGGTTATCCGGTGTCCGGCCCGGGCCAGGCGCAGCGCCTGTGTGCCCTGGCCCATGCCCACGTCGAGAACCCGCAGCCGCCGGCCGACCGCGAACCGCGCGGCTATCTGCTCGTCGAGCTGCCGAGCCACCAGCTGCTGCCGTACCACATCACGCAGCCCGCCCAGCTTGCTCAGCCAGGCATCCGCGGCCTCCCCGGAGAAAGAATCCGTGCTCAGGGCCGCTCTCCGCGCTTGACCTGAGGCTTCGGCATCCGGAGCCGACGCATCTGCAGGGAGCGCATGAGCGCGTAGGGGACCGCGCCCCGCTTGTTCTGGTCCGGGAAGCGTTCGCCGAGCCGCTTCCGCAGCCGGTAGGCGGAGAAGATCGAGTCGATCACGATCAGGATGATCACGACGAGCCACAGCAGCAGCGCGATGTTCTGCAGCGCCGGCACCCGCACCACGCTCAGCACGAGAATGATCACGGCGAGCGGCAGGAAGAACTCCGCCACGTTGAAGCGGGAGTCGACGAAGTCGCGGGCGAACTTGCGGACCGGGCCCTTGTCCCGCGCCGGCAGGTACCGCTCGTCGCCTCCGGCCAGTGCCTGGCGCTGCCGCTCCATGGCGGTGCGGCGCTCGTCGCGCTGCCGCCTGGCGGCGTCCTTGCGCGTCATCGGCGTGCTGGCGACGCTGCGTCGCTGGGACTGGGCCTCACTGCGCTTGGGCGTGGGCCTGCCCTTCTTGGCCTGCGGGTCACGGGGCTGCTTGGAGTCGGTCACCTGCGCCTTGTCGGCGGGGGCCTTCTCATCCTTGGCACGGCTACGGAACACAAAACCCAAGGGTACGGGGTGCCCGCGCACGGACCCCAGCAAACTGGGGAACGATCCGGCAACACCGGTCGTCTGTACTGGGACAGAGGGGTCTGAAAAGGAAGACCGCCGGCGTTCTTCCGTCGGTCGGCTGAGGGGATCCGGGAATCACCCCGCACGTAACCTCGGGGCACTCCTACTCCCTGCGCCGGAGCGGAACCGCGGGCAGTCGTCCTTGGGGATGACCGTATCCGTCCCCGAACAGTGCGGTAATGGAGGCAGGGACCGTACTGTGGGTCCTGTCGCAGACCTGTGAGCTGGAGTCCGTCAGAAGGGGGCGCGCGAAGCCCATGAGCGGTGTGATGAAGCGTATGGGGATGATCTTCCGCGCGAAGGCGAACAAGGCCCTTGACCGGGCCGAGGACCCGCGCGAGACCCTCGATTACTCGTACCAGAAGCAGCTGGAGCTGCTGCAGAAGGTGCGCCGCGGTGTCGCGGACGTGGCGACCAGCCGCAAGCGCCTGGAGCTGCAGCTCAACCAGCTCCAGAACCAGTCCACCAAGCTCGAGGACCAGGGCCGCAAGGCGCTCGCTCTCGGACGGGAGGACCTGGCCCGCGAGGCGCTGTCGCGGCGTGCCGCGCTCCAGCAGCAGGTGACGGACCTGGAGACCCAGCACCAGACCCTGCAGGGCGAGGAGGAGAAGCTCACGCTGGCGGCCCAGCGCCTCCAGGCGAAGGTGGACGCCTTCCGCACGAAGAAGGAGACCATCAAGGCGACGTACACGGCGGCCCAGGCGCAGACCCGCATCGGCGAGGCCTTCTCCGGGATCTCCGAGGAGATGGGCGACGTCGGCCTGGCCATCCAGCGCGCCGAGGACAAGACGGCGCAGCTCCAGGCCCGCGCCGGCGCGATCGACGAACTCCTCGCCTCCGGCGCCCTGGACGACCCCTCCGGAATGGCCAAGGACGACATCCAGGCGGAGCTGGACCGGCTCTCCGGCGGCACGGACGTGGAGTTGGAACTGCAGCGCATGAAGGCGGAACTGGCCGGAGGCTCCTCACAGCCCCAGGCCATCGAAGGCGGCACGGGCCAGGGGCAGAACGAGTCCCAGCCGCAGGACACTCCGCGTTTCGACAAGCAGTGACGCTGTCATCCACCGCGTCCCCCTGAGGAGGGCGACATGATCGTACGGATCATGGGGGAGGGGCAGGTGAAGCTGGACGACGCCCACTTCACCGAGCTCAACAAGCTGGACGACGAACTGCTCAGGGAGATGGAGGGCGGCGACGAGGAGGGTTTCCGACGTACTCTGGGCGCCCTCCTGGACGCGGTTCGCGGCCTGGGCACCCCGCTCCCGGACGACTCCCTCGAACCGTCGGAGCTGATCCTGCCGTCACCGGACGCGAGCCTTGCCGAGGTCCGCGAGATGCTGAACGACGACGGGCTGATCCCGGGCTGAGATCGGTGCCGGGCCGACGCCGTTCACGGGCCGAGGCCGCGCCACTGCGCGGCCCGGTCCTGGCGACGGGGAGCGGGGGTCCGGGGCGGCAGCCCCCCGGACGGTGCGGCCCGCTCCGGGGACGGGCCGAGTCGCCGCCCGCCTACGGCATCCGTTCCGCCCGCAGCGGGTGCCCCGTACCTTTGCTGAGGTGAGCACCCTAGAACGCACCAGGGACGGCCTCCGTGCCCACCCGCTCGCCCTGGACGCCGCCCTCGCCTTCGGCGTCCTCGTCTGCATGGTGGTCGGTTCCTTCGTCGACCCCCACGGCGACGACAGTCCCACCTGGGGCGCTCGCACCCCGGCAGCTCCCAGCCTCACCCTCATGGTGCTCTGCGCGGCGGCCCTGGTGTTCCGGCGCCGCAGGCCCAAGACCGTGCTCACCGTCACCGCCGCGCTCTCTCTCGTGGAGCTCGTCACCGCAGACCCCCGTGCCCCGGTCGCCATGTCCGCGGTCGTCGCCCTCTACACCGTCGCCGCCACCACCGACCGCCCCACCACCTGGCGCGTCGGTCTGCTCACCATGAGCGTCCTGACCGGGGCCGCCATGCTGGTCGGCACCGTCCCCTGGTACGCCCAGGAGAACCTCGGCCTCTTCGCCTGGACCGGCATGGCCGCGGCCGCCGGCGACGCCGTGCGCAGCCGGCGCGCCTTCGTCGACGCCATCAGGGAGCGCGCGGAGCGTGCGGAACGCACCCGTGAGGAGGAGGCCCGCCGTCGCGTCGCCGAGGAGCGGCTGCGCATCGCCCGGGACCTGCACGACGTCGTCGCCCATCACATCGCCCTGGTCAATGTGCAGGCCGGGGTCGCCGCGCACGTCATGGACAAACGGCCCGACCAGGCGAAGGAGGCCCTCGCCCACGTCCGCGAGGCCAGCCGCTCGGCGCTCAACGAACTGCGCGCCACCGTCGGTCTGCTCCGGCAGTCCGGCGACCCCGAGGCTCCCACCGAGCCCGCCCCCGGCCTCGCCCGCCTCGACGAGCTCGCCGACACCTTCCGCAATGCCGGCCTCCCCGTCGAGGTCGCCCGCGCCGACCACGGCACAGCCCTGCCGGCCGCCGTCGACCTGGCCGCCTACCGCGTCATACAGGAGGCCCTGACCAATGTGCAGAAGCACGCGGGGCACGAGGCGAAGGCCGAGGTCAGCGTCGTACGGGTGGGACCCCAGGTGGAGATCACGGTCCTCGACGACGGGACGGGCGAGGTCGCGGGGCCCGAGGACGACGGACACGGCGGGCACGGTCTGCTCGGGATGCGGGAGCGGGTCACCGCCCTCGGCGGCACCCTCACCACCGGTCCCCGCTACGGAGGCGGCTTCCGGGTCCATGCGATCCTTCCGGTCAGGAACCGTGCGACGACGACGGCAGGGGGAGACCGTATGACCGCCGCCCCGGGAGGGCCCGTATGACCATCCGTGTCCTGCTGGCCGACGACCAGGCACTGCTCCGCAGCGCCTTTCGCGTCCTCGTCGACTCCGAGCCGGACATGGAGGTGGTGGGTGAGGCGTCCGACGGCGCGGAGGCGGTCATGCTGGCCAGGGAACGGGGCGCCGACGTCGTCCTCATGGACATCCGGATGCCCGGGACGGACGGTCTCGCCGCCACCCGCCTGATCAGTGCCGACCCCGCCCTCGCCCATGTCCGGGTGGTCATCCTGACGACCTTCGAGGTCGACGACTACGTCGTGCAGTCGCTGCGGGCCGGGGCGTCGGGTTTCCTCGGCAAGGGGTCCGAGCCCGAGGAGCTGCTGAGCGCCATCCGGGTCGCGAACGGCGGCGAGGCGCTGCTGTCGCCCGCTGCCACCAAGGGGCTCATCGCCCGTTTCCTCGCCCAGGGCGAGGACGACGACGGGCGCGATCCGGCCCGGTCCGACCGGCTGGACACCCTCACGGGACGCGAACGGGAGGTGCTCGTGCTGGTCGCCGGCGGCCATTCCAACGACGAGATCGCCGAACGCCTGCAGGTCAGTCCGCTGACCGTGAAGACGCACGTCAACCGTGCCATGGCCAAGTTGGGTGCCCGGGACCGGGCGCAACTGGTCGTCATCGCCTACGAGTCGGGGCTGGTGCGTCCGAGGACGGAGTGAGCGGGCTCCGCTCCCGGTACCTCCACGGGTGGAGCGAACCGCTACGGGCCGTACTGCGTCCGCAGTAGGCGTCGCGCGGGGAAACCGACCGTGGGGCGACGGATCGGTACCGGCCGATGCACCAGGGTGTAGAGGCGGGGACTCATCTGCGTCCCCGGCCTTCCGCTCAGCCACAGAGAGAGACGCCGACCCATGTCCTGGCTGTCACGATTCAGCCTCGCGCAACGGGCCCTGATAGCGCTGATGTCGATCGTCGCGCTCGTCTTCGGGGCGATCGCGATCCCACAGCTCAAACAGCAACTCCTACCCACCATCAACCTGCCCGTGGTGTCCGTGCTGGCTCCGTACCAGGGCGCGTCCCCGGACGTGGTCGACAAGCAGGTCGTCGAGCCCCTCGAGAACACCCTGGAGGCCGTCACCGGCATCAAGGGCGTCACCTCCACGGCGAGCGAGGGCAACGCCGTCATCATGGCGTCCTTCGACTACGGCAACGACACCAAGCAGCTCGTCGCCGACGTGCAGCAGGCCGTGAACCGGGCCCGCGCCCAGCTCCCGGACTCGGTCGACCCGCAGGTCATCGCCGGTTCGACGGACGACATCCCGGCGGTCGTCCTCGCCGTCACCTCCGACAAGGACCAGCAGGCCCTGTCCGACCAGCTCGACAAGACCGTCGTGCCCACCCTGAAGGGCATCGGCGGGGTCGGTCAGGTGACCGTCGCCGGCGTACGGGACGTCCAGGTCACCGTCACGCCCGACGACGCGAAGCTTGCCCGGGCCGGGCTGACCACGGTCGCGCTCGGCCAGGCCCTGCAGGCCGGCGGTGCGACCGTCCCCGCGGGCTCCTTCGACGAGGACGGCAGCAACCGCACGGTCCAGGTCGGCGGCGGCTTCACCTCGCTGCAGCAGATCCAGGACCTGATGGTCGCGGGCCAGACGGGCAAGAAGCCCGTACGTCTCGCCGATGTCGCCACGGTCCGGCAGGAGGAGGCCAAGGCTGATTCCATCACCCGCACGGACGGCAGGCCCAGCCTCGCCGTGAACGTCACCATGGACCATGACGGCAGCGCGGTCGCCATCTCCGACGCGGTCAAGGACAAGCTGCCGGACCTGCGCAAGGACCTCGGTTCCGGTGCGAAGATCACCGTGGTCAGCGACCAGGGCCCGGCGGTCTCCAAGTCCATCAACGGTCTGACCAGCGAGGGCGCGCTGGGCCTGCTCTTCGCGGTCCTGGTGATCCTGGTCTTCCTGGCGTCGGTGCGCTCCACCCTCGTCACGGCCGTCTCGATCCCGCTGTCGGTGGTTCTCGCCCTGATCGTCCTGTGGACGCGCGACGTGTCGCTGAACGTGCTCACGCTCGGCGCGCTGACCATCGCCATCGGCCGCGTCGTCGACGACTCGATCGTGGTCCTGGAGAACATCAAGCGGCACCTCGGCTACGGCGAGGAGCGGCAGACGGCGATCCTCACCGCGGTCCGCGAGGTGGCCGGCGCGGTGACCTCCTCCACGCTGACGACGGTGGCGGTCTTCCTGCCGATCGGCCTGGTCGGCGGCGTGGTGGGCGAGCTGTTCGGCTCGTTCTCCCTCACGGTCACGGCGGCCCTGCTGGCCTCGCTGCTGGTGTCGCTGACGGTTGTCCCCGTCCTGTCGTACTGGTTCCTGCGCACCCCGAAGGGCATGTCGCAGGACGCGGAGGAGGCGCGCCGCGCGGCCGAGGCGAAGGAGGCGCGGAGCCGTCTGCAGCGGTTCTACGTGCCCGTGCTGCGCTTCGCGACCCGCCGCCGTCTCACCAGCGTGGCGATCGCGGTGATCGTCCTGGTCGGCACCTTCGGCATGGCGCCGCTGCTGAAGACGAACTTCTTCGACCAGGGCGAGCAGGACGTGCTCAACATCAAGCAGAAGCTGAACCCGGGTACGAGCCTGGCGGCGACGGACGACCAGGCCAAGAAGGTCGAGCAGATGCTCGCCGGGGTGAAGGGCGTCAAGGACTACCAGGTCACGATCGGCTCGTCCGGCTTCATGGCGGCGTTCGGCGGTGGCACCGACACCAACCAGGCGTCGTACACGGTCATGCTGGACGGGTCCGCCAAGTACGAGGACGTGCAGAAGCGCATCGAGGACGGCCTGGCGGGGCTCTCCGGGATCGGTACGACCACGGTGGCGGCCGGTGACGGCTTCGGCAGCCAGGACCTGAAGGTGGTCGTCAAGGCGGCCGACGGGGACGTGCTGCGCAGGGCCTCGGAGCAGGTCCGCACCGAGGTGGCGAAGCTCAAGGACGTCACGGACGTGACCAGCGATCTGGCGCAGAGCGTGCCGCGCATCTCGGTCAAGGCCGACTCCCGTGCGGCCGCGGCCGGTTTCACCGACCAGACGCTGGGCGCGGCGGTCGCCGAGGCCGTACAGGGCACCACCGCCGGCAGGGCGGTGCTCGACGACACCGAGCGGGACGTCGTGGTCCGGGCGGCGAAGCCGGCGCAGACGCTGGAGCAGCTGAAGGACCTGCGACTCGGGGCGGTGAAGCTGGGCGACATCGCGACGGTGCAGCTCGTGGACGGTCCGGTCTCGATGACCCGTATCGATGGTCAGCGGGCGGCGACGATCACGGCGCGTCCCACGGGTGACAACACCGGCGCGGTCAGCGCCGACCTCCAGTCGAAGATCAACGAACTGAAGCTGCCGGCGGGCGCCACGGCGCAGATCGGCGGTGTCTCGCAGGACCAGAGCGATGCGTTCAAGAACCTGGGCCTGGCCATGCTGGCCGCGGTGGCGATCGTGTTCATGCTGCTGGTCGCCACGTTCCGCAGCCTGGCGCAGCCCCTCGTCCTGTTGGTTTCCATCCCGTTCGCGGCGACGGGCGCGATCGGCCTGCTCGTCGTGACGGGCACCCCGATGGGCGTCCCGGCGATGATCGGCATGCTGATGCTGATCGGCATCGTGGTGACCAACGCGATCGTGTTGATCGACCTGATCAACCAGTACCGCAAGCAGGGATACGGCGTCGTCGAAGCCGTGGTCGAGGGTGGCCGCCACCGTCTGCGCCCGATCCTCATGACGGCCCTGGCCACCATCTTCGCGCTCCTGCCGATGGCCCTGGGGGTCACGGGCGAAGGGGGCTTCATCGCCCAGCCGCTGGCGGTGGTGGTGATCGGCGGTCTGATCACGTCGACCCTGCTGACCCTCCTGCTGGTGCCGACCCTCTACGCGATGCTGGAGCTCCGCAAGGAGCGCCGCGCGAAGAAGCGGGCGGCGAAGCGGGAGACCACGAGCAAGGTCATGGAACCTGCGGGCGTGTAGTGCGCGCGAAGGGCCCGGCCCGCACGAGGTGCGGGCCGGGCCCTTCGTCACGGTAGTCGGCGCGTGCCTACGGCAGCGCCAGCATCCGCTCCAGGGCCAGCTTCGCGGAGGCCTCCGTCTCCTTGTCGACCTCGATGCGGTTGACCAGGTTTCCCTCGGCCAGCGATTCCAGCGCCCACACCAGGTGCGGCAGGTCGATGCGGTTCATCGTCGAGCAGAAGCACACCGTCTTGTCGAGGAAGACGATCTCCTTGTCCTCCGGCGCGAAACGGTTCGCCAGACGGCGCACGAGGTTCAGCTCCGTACCGACGGCCCACTTGGAGCCCGCCGGTGCGGCCTCCAGCCTCTTGATGATGTACTCCGTCGAGCCCACGTAGTCCGCGGCGGCCACGACGTCGTGCTTGCACTCGGGGTGGACCAGCACGTTCACCCCGGGGATCCGCTCCCGCACGTCGTTCACCGAGTCGAGGTTGAAGCGGCCGTGCACCGAGCAGTGGCCGCGCCACAGGATCATCTTCGCGCCGCGCAGCTCCTCGGCGGTCAGCCCGCCGTTCGGCCTGTGCGGGTTGTAGACGACGCAGTCCTCCAGCGACATGCCCATGTCCCGTACCGCGGTGTTGCGGCCCAGGTGCTGGTCCGGCAGGAACAGGACCTTCTCACCCTGCTGGAAGGCCCACTCCAGGGCCCGCTTCGCGTTCGACGAGGTGCAGATGGTGCCGCCGTGCTTGCCCGTGAACGCCTTGATGTCGGCGGACGAGTTCATGTACGAGACCGGCACGACCTGCTCGGCGATGCCCGCCTCGGTCAGCACGTCCCAGCACTCGGCGACCTGTTCGGCCGTCGCCATGTCCGCCATGGAGCACCCGGCCGCCAGGTCCGGCAGGACCACCTTCTGGTCGTCGGACGTCAGGATGTCCGCCGACTCCGCCATGAAGTGCACACCGCAGAAGACGATGTACTCGGCCTCCGGCCGTGCCGCGGCGTCCCTGGCCAGCTTGAAGGAGTCGCCCGTGACGTCCGCGAACTGGATGACCTCGTCGCGCTGGTAGTGGTGACCGAGCACGAAGACCTTTTCCCCGAGCCTCTCCTTGGCCGCGCGGGCGCGCTCCACCAGGTCCGGGTCGGACGGGGAGGGAAGGTCGCCGGGACACTCGACGCCTCGCTCGCTCCTCGGGTCGGCCTCACGGCCGAGCAGCAGCAGGGCGAGGGGCGTCGGCTGTACGTCGAGCTCCTGGGTCTGGGCGGTGGTCACGACACGCACCCTTTCTGTTCTGCGGCTCGCCGACCCCGAGGGGGGTCGGCGGGACATGCGGGACTAGCCTTTTCGTCGAATTGACGTTATCTATCATAACCGCTTCACGTCAGTTTGACGACGGCCATTGCGTCTATGTGACGTGAATCCCGGCCCGCCACTGCCGCCCGTCCACGGGGCGTCGTCCGGCGATCCGGGAGGGGTACGGCAGGCGACGCGTCGGTGTCCCCCCGGTCGTCCACAGGCCGGTGTGCGTGTTCCGGCGCGTATGCGAGCATGAAAGAGGAAGCGAAAAGAAACGCGCTCGGCCCGGAATGAATCCGCGGCCACGCCGGTTGCAATCGTCGGCAAGCAGTCTCCGTACAACCCGGGAGAGATGTAGATGTCCGTACAGGACGAGACCACTACCGTCATCGACGGCATCATCCTGACCGACGCCGCCGCGGCCAAGGTCAAGGCCCTGCTCGACCAGGAAGGTCGTGACGACCTTGCGCTGCGTGTCGCCGTTCAGCCCGGTGGCTGCTCCGGCCTGCGCTACCAGCTCTTTTTCGACGAGCGTTCCCTCGACGGCGACGTGGCGAAGGACTTCGGCGGCGTCAAGGTCGT
Source organism: Streptomyces chiangmaiensis (assembly GCF_036281785.1). Lineage (NCBI taxonomy): Bacteria > Bacillati > Actinomycetota > Actinomycetes > Kitasatosporales > Streptomycetaceae > Streptomyces > Streptomyces chiangmaiensis. Next base: position 18,979 of record NZ_JAYWVC010000126.1, read on the forward strand.
CACCGACCGCATGAGCGCCCCGTACCTGGGCGGCGCGACGATCGACTTCGTCGACACCATCGAGAAGCAGGGCTTCACCATCGACAACCCGAACGCGACGGGTTCCTGCGCCTGCGGCGACTCCTTCAGCTGAGCCGGCGCACCGGCTGAACACACGCCGCGGCCGGTGACCGGCAGGCGTGCGAAAGCGGCGTCCCCCGACCGGGGGCGCCGCCTCTCGCTTGTCCGTGAGCCGCGCCTACCGCGACTGCGTCGAAGCGTCCCCGCCCGAGGAAGCCTTCGGCAGCGTGTCCGCCGTCCCCTTCGGGATCTCCTCGCCGTCCGAGCCCACCACCGCACGGTCGCCGAGCGGCGCCTTCAGGTGCAGCGTCTCGTGGTAGATCTTGGCGATCATGATGCAGACCTTGCCCTTCCAGGGCGTCTCGGTCACGGTCACCGTCACCCTGTCGGAGCTCTCGCTCACGGATGCCGAGTAGTCGGCGCACACCCCGCCCTCGTAAGCGATGGTCAGGGCCCGGTCGTCCGCGGTGTACCCCATGACCTTCACCTTGCGTGTGGCCGGCGCCGACGAAGGCTCGTCGCTCGGACCACCGTGTCCGGGTGGCTGCGGCGCGGCCAGCCAGCGCGGGTCGACCGCCGGATATGTCACCGTGAAGGTGTCCCCGGCACCCGTCGGGCGCACCTCGAACAGCCACGACGGCACCAGCACCGGCCTCGCGCCCACGGAGTGCACGGCCAGCCCGAACACCGCACCCGTCACGGACGCCGAGGTCCGTGCAGGTGGCGCGGCAGGTGCCCGGCAGGGCGCCTCGTCGCGGTCCTTGAGCGGCACCGGGCTGGCGCAGCCACCGATGCCCTTGCGGCCGTACGACGTACTCGCGCCGTTCATCAGGTCCAGGGTCTTCTTCGCGCCGATGACGGGGTAGACGGCGCCCTCGGCCGGTGCCTCGAGGTTCCCGCTGCCGCCGATCACCTTGCCCTCGGAGTCGATCCTGAGGCCGGTCGTCCAGCCGTAGGTCGGCAGGCCGCCCACCTCCGGCTCGGCGTTCACCACCCGCACCCGGTCCATGAGCTGGGACGCGTCGAGCTTCGCGTCGTCCTGACCGACCGCCTTGAGCACGGGAGCGGCCGCCTTCTTCGCCGCCTCCTCGCTCACCGGCCCCGGGCCCGTGCCCGCCGTCCCGGACCCGCTCGGCCTGCACGCCTTGCCCCGGGGGCAGTTGTCGGTGCCCGGCACGGAGGAGCGATACGTCCACGTTCCCGGCGCGTTCCTGTTCACCCGCAGATTCGGCTCGGCACCGTCCTTGACGGCTCCCACCTGCCAGGTGTCACCCACCAGCCTCGGCGTGCCGCTCACATTCAGCGCCTCGGCGAGCCGAGTCACCTCGTCCTTGGCCACCGTGCCCTTCGCCCAGTACACGGGCGCCGACTTCGGGCCGTCCGGAAGCCTGGCCGCCACGGTGTAGGCCGTGCCGTACGGGTCGGGCTCGCCCACCGCGATACCGGGGGTGCGGCCGTCGCCGTAGCCGTCGAGGGCCAGTGCCAGGGGAGTGCCGTCCCCGCCCGGCGCAGCGGAGTCGCCCGATGTGCCGGACGCGGTCGCGGCAAGATACGCCGCGCCGCCCCCGACGAGCAGGACCGCGGTCGCCACCGAGGCGACGGCGGCCCGGGAACGTCGCCGGCGCGTCACGGGCCCGTCCGCGTCCTCGGTGGCGTCACGCGCGTGGTCGGGTCGCTCGGTGTTCACCGCATCGCTCCTTCGGCTCCACTGCAGTCCCAGGAGACCCCGCCGTACGGCACGACGCCACAGCAAGGTCGTACACCGCCTCCCCTCTACGGGGGACGGCGATGGGACGCAGCGGGGCAGCGCACGGTTCCCTCGCGGGCGCGCCCGGACGCCTGGCCGGTCCCTGCGGCCGGTCAGTCCCCGTAGTCCGACATCGCGTCCAGGAGACGGGCCGAGGCGGGCGGCACGCTGACGCCGTGGATCAGCGACGGGGAGACCGGCAGGGGAGCCGTTTTCGCAGGTGCGGCCCAGTGCGGGACCATTCGGGCGCTGTCGCCCGGCAGCGACGCCAGGTCGCCTTCCAGGTCGAGCGGAACGGTGCCGTAGACCTCGATCTTCGTCATGAGGAAACCGTAGGCTCGGTGGAGCCCGTGAAGAAACATCTACTATCGGGTAGTTTTGCCTGCTTCAGACGGCCGGGTGGACCGGGTAGCGTGAACTGTCAATCCCCTCCTCCACAGGAGCGTGTCCTCGCCGTGCGTATCGCAGTCACCGGCTCCATCGCCACCGACCACCTCATGACCTTCCCCGGCCGCTTCGCCGACCAGCTCGTCGCGGACCAGCTGCACACGGTCTCCCTCTCCTTTCTGGTGGACCGTCTGGACGTACGCCGTGGCGGTGTCGGCGCGAACATCGCCTTCGGGATGGGACAGCTCGGCACCCGGCCGATCCTGGTCGGCGCGGCGGGCTCGGACTTCGACGAGTACCGGGCGTGGCTGGACCGGCACGGGGTGGACACGGCCTCCGTGCGCATCTCCGAGACCCAGCACACAGCCCGCTTCGTGTGCACCACGGACACCGATCACAACCAGATCGGCTCCTTCTACACCGGTGCCATGAGCGAGGCACGGCTCATCGAGCTCAAGACGGTCGCCGACCGGGTGGGCGGCCTCGACCTGGTGGTGATCGGCGCCGACGACCCGGAGGCGATGCTGCGCCACACGGAGGAGTGCCGCACCCGGTCCATCCCGTTCGCCGCCGACTTCTCCCAGCAGATCGCGCGTATGAGCGGCGACGAGATCCGGATACTGCTGGACGGGGCGACCTACCTCTTCTCCAACGAGTACGAGAAGGGGCTCATCCAGACCAAGACGGGCTGGACCGACTCCGAGATCCTGGACAGGGTCGGCCACCGGGTGACCACCCTCGGCTCGCGGGGCGTGCGTATCGAGCGGTCCGGCGCGGACCCCGTCGAGGTGGGCGTGCCCGAGGAGACGGCGAAGGTCGACCCGACGGGTGTCGGTGACGCCTTCCGTGCGGGCTTCCTGTCGGGCCTGGCCTGGGGGGTCTCACTGGAGCGCGCGGCCCAGGTCGGCTGCATGGTGGCCACCCTGGTCATCGAGACTCTGGGCACCCAGGAGTACCAGCTGCGCCGTGCCCACTTCATGGAGCGCTTCACCAAGGCGTACGGCGACGATGCCGCGCTGGAGGTCCAGAAGCACTTGGTCTGACCGCCGGGCGGCGCCCCCGGACACGTCTTCAGGAGAGCCGGCGGACCACGTAGCCGGAGCCCCGCTCCGCCGGTTCCTCACCGATGTACTCCTGCCCCCGCATCTCGCACCAGGCCGGGATGTCCAGGCGTGCCGCCGCGTCGTCGGACAGGACCCGCACCGTACCGCCCACCGGCACGTCCCCGAAGACCTTCGCCAGCTCGATCACCGGGATCGGGCAGCGCTTTCCGATGGCGTCGACGACCAGGGTGTCCTCTCGCCCGGCGGTCCGCGGGGACGGCGCGCCGAGCTTCTCGCGCACGGCCGCGACCGCGCCCGGCAGCACTGAAAGGAACCGGTCGACCTCCTCCGCCGGCGCCCCCAGGGGCAGCGAGATGCGGACGTTGCCCTCGCTGAGCACCCCCATCGCGTTCAGTACATGGCTCGGCGTCAGCGTGCTGCTCGTACAGGACGATCCGGACGACACCGAGAAACCCGCCCGGTCCAGCTCGTGCAGCAATGTCTCCCCGTCGACAAAGAGACAGGAGAAGGTGACGATCCCGGGCAGGCGGCGCACCGGGTCGCCCACCACCTCCACATCGGGAACCAGTTCCGGCACCCGCGCCCGGATCCGCTCCGTCAGCTCCCGCAGCCGTAGCGCCTCCTCGGCCGCCGTCGCCCGCACGGCCCGCAGCGATGCCGCGGCCGCGACGATCGCCGGGATGTTCTCGAACCCGGCCGCGCGCCCCGACTCCCGTTCGTCCACCGGGCCTTGAGGCGCGAACCGCACCCCCTTGCGCACGGCGAGGAGCCCGACTCCGGAAGGGCCGCCCCATTTGTGTGCACTCGCCGTCAGTACCGACCAGCCGCCCTCCACCGGACCCCAGCCCAGCGACTGCGCCGCGTCCACCAGCAGCGGCACCCCGGCCGCACCGCACACGTCGGCCACCTCGGCGACCGGCTGAACCGTCCCCACCTCATGGTTGGCCGACTGAAGGCAGGCCAGTGCGGTGTCCGGGCGCAGCGCGGCCTCGTACGCCTCCGGTGCGACCTCTCCCGCGCGGGAGACCGGCACCTGCGTCACCGTGCCGCCGTCGGCCTCGAACACCTCGGCCGTATGCAGGACCGAGGAGTGTTCGACCGCTGACACGATCAGGTGGCGGCCGACCCGGCGGCGTCCCGTCAGCACTCCCTCCATCCCGGAGTGCACCGCCCGCGTTCCGGAAGCGGTGAACACCAACTCGTCCGGGCGGCAGCCGACCGCCTCGGCGGCCGCTTCGCGCGCCGCGTCCAGCAGCATCCGGGCTCGCCGCCCCTCGCGATACAGGCGGGCCGGATCGGCCCATCCCTCATCGAGCGAGGCCTGCAGGGCCTGGCGGGCGACGGGGTGGAGGGGAGCGGCGGAAGCGGCGTCGAAGTAGGACACACCGCAACGCTAACTCTTGCGAACCGCGCGGCCTGGCTCAGGACCCTGAGGCGCCCCCCAGCCGCACGCCGGCCGCCCCCCGGACCACCCTCGTGCCGCCCTCGAGCCACCGTCAGATGCTGGCCAGAAGCGGTCATTCCACCCCTTCGGGGTGACCGGCGGCGCGTTGGGGACCCTCCCCGCGCGCCCCCAGATAGCGTCCAGTAGGGTTTGGTCCGCATAAACATCCAAACCCCTGCCCGACGCAGGGCGGCGACCGACCAGCGAGAAGGCCGCAGCCGACCGCGCGGGCGAGACTCTCGGGAAGGCGCTACGTGAGTCCCAACGGCTCCGACCGCTCGCCGCGGCGCCCGATGCGGCGGAAGCTGCTGCAGGCACTGACCGCGGGCCTGGTCCTGGCGACCGCTACCGGTTGCACATATAAGGACTTCCCCCGCCTTGGTATGCCCACCCCGGCCACGGAAGAGGCTCCGCGGATCCTCTCCCTGTGGCAGGGCTCCTGGGCTGCCGCGCTCGCCGTCGGCGTGCTGGTGTGGGGCCTGATCCTGTGGAGCGCCATGTTCCACCGGCGCAGCCGCACCAAGGTCGAGGTTCCTCCGCAGACCCGGTACAACATGCCGATCGAGGCCCTGTACACGGTCGTGCCGCTCATCGTCGTTTCGGTGCTCTTCTACTTCACGGCCCGCGACGAGGCCGAGCTGCTCGACCTCTCCAAGAAGCCCGACGTCACCGTCAACGTGGTCGGCTACCAGTGGAGCTGGGGCTTCAACTACGTCACTCCGATGCCCGGGGTGACGGGGGATGCTAAGACCGATCCGAACCTGGACGCGATTCCCGACCGGTACAAGAACGACTTCCCGGTGGCCGCCGGCGGTGTCTACGACTTCGGCACGCCGGCCACGCGGAACCCGCAGAACGGCAACCCCGGTCCGACCCTCTGGCTCCCGAAGGGCAAGACGGTCCGCTTCGTCCTCACCTCGCGCGACGTCATCCACTCCTTCTGGGTGCTGCCGTTCCTGATGAAGCAGGACGTCATTCCGGGCCACACCAACGCCTTCCAGGTGACTCCCAACCAGGAGGGCACCTTCAGGGGCAAGTGCGCCGAGCTGTGCGGCGTCGACCACTCCCGGATGCTGTTCAACGTCAAGGTCGTCTCGCCCGAGCGCTATGAGCAGCACCTCAAGGACCTCGCCAAGAAGGGGCAGACCGGTTACATTCCCGCCGGCATCGCGCAGACGAGCCACGAGAAGAACCGGGAGACGAACAACCTGTGAGCATCCTCAACGAACCCCAGGGTGCCGCCGCAGCTGAGGACTCGTACGAGAACGAGCTGCCGGTCCGGCGCAGGCGACCCGGCAATGTCGTCGTCAAGTGGCTGACCACCACCGACCACAAGACGATCGGCACGCTGTATCTGGTCACGTCGTTCGCGTTCTTCCTCATCGGCGGCGTCATGGCTCTGCTCATGCGCGCCGAGCTGGCCCGTCCGGGC